>JBFXKS010000019.1:0-13168 GCA_050173515.1 Oscillospiraceae bacterium
TTGCCTTCACCGACGCGAAGGGCGCCTTCACGCTGGACAACCTCACGGGGCTGGCCGGCTATGGCTCGGTGTTCTTCCTCAGCCTGGTGCTGGCCGTCATCGCCACCGTGCTGTGCCTGGTCATCGCCTATCCCATCTCCTTCATGCTCTCGCGCCTGCGCGCGGGGCGGCTGGGCATTTTGCTGATGCTGGTGATGCTGCCCATGTGGATGAACTTTCTTTTGCGCACCTACGCGTGGATGAGCCTATTGGAGCGCAACGGCCTCATCAACCGCTTTCTGTCCTTCATCAGCTTTGGCCTGTTGGGCCCGTTCGACATGATCAACACGGCGGGCGCGGTGGTGCTGGGCATGGTGTACAACTACCTGCCCTACATGATATTGCCGCTGTACACCGCCATGCTGAAGATAGACAACTCCATCATCGAGGCCGCCGAGGACCAGGGCGCCGGCACCCTGCACAACCTCACGCGCATCTTGCTGCCGCTGTCCAAGCCCGGCATCCAAACGGGCATCACCATGGTGTTCGTGCCGGCCATCTCCACCTTCATCATCTCCAAAATGCTGGGCGGCGGCACCTTCTGGCTCATCGGCGATTTGATAGAGAGCCAGTTTTTGGGCAACAGCTACAACTACAACCTGGGCAGCGCCATGAGCCTGGTGCTGATGGTGGTGGTGCTGCTCATCATGAGCCTGACCGGTGGTTTCGACACCGAGGACATAGAGGGGGTGATCTAGCGGTGAAAGTGCTGAAGCGGGTGTATGTGGTGGCGCTGTTTTCCTTTTTGTACCTGCCCATCGCCGTGATGATCGCCTTCAGTTTCAACGCGTCCAAAAGCCGCACGGTGTTTTCTGGCTTCACGCTGGACTGGTACCGCCAGCTGTTCCGCAACGAGGCGGTGCTGAGCGCGCTGGCGCTCAGCATCGTGCTGGCGCTGGTGTCGGCGGCCATCGCCACGGTCATCGGCACCCTGGCCGCCGTGGGCATCAACCGCATGCGCCGCGGCGCGCGCGGGCTAGTGATGAACATAAGCTACATCCCCATCGTGAACCCCGAGATCATCACCGGCGTTTCCATGATGCTGCTGTTTGTGGTGATGAAGACGGGCTTTGGGGCCGTGGCGGGCACCGACAGCTGGCTGGCCAAAAACCTCATCGGCATCCCCAGCCTGCTCATCGCGCACGTCACCTTCAACTTGCCGTATGTATTGTTCAACGTGAGCCCCAAGCTGCGGCAGATGGACTACCGCCTGTACGAGGCCGCGCTGGACCTTGGGTGCAACGAGCGACAGGCCTTTTTCAAGGTGGTGCTGCCGGAGATCATGCCGGCGGTGTTCTCCAGCTTTTTGATCTGCCTCACCTATTCCATCGACGACTTCACCATCAGCTACTTCACGGCGGGCAACCAGCAAACGCTGCCCATCGCCATCTACTCCATGACGCGCAAGAAGGTGAGCCCGGAGATCAACGCGCTCAGCGCCATCATGTTCGTGGCCATTTTGGCCATCATTCTGGTGGCGAACTACCGCGAGAGCACGCAGGACAAAAAACGAAGACAGCGCGCCCGTGCCTGAAAAAATGCACCGCGGGAACGGGGATGGCCGGGGCGCTGCCGAAAGGCGGGCCTCGGCCATAAAAAAGAAGGCCGCCACCACGGCGGAAAATATGAGGAGGAACACATGAAAAAGAACGTGATTGCGATGATGATAATGATTGTGCTGGTGGCGGGGCTGCTGGGCGGCTGCGGCGGCGGCCCGGCGGCGGAAGGCCCGAGCGTGGAGGTGGCCCCGGGCTATGACTACACGCGCTTCAAAGACGCCAACCTCACGCTGAACGTGTACAACTGGGGCGAATACATCTCCACCGGCACCGACGGCGAGAGCCTGGACGTGAACGCGGCCTTCGAGGCGCTGACGGGCATCAAGGTGAACTACACCACCTTCGACACGAACGAGTCGCTGTACTCGAAGCTGAAGAGCGGCGGGGCCAACTACGACATCATCATCCCGTCGGACTATATGATAGGCAAGATGATCAACGAGGGCATGCTGGAGGAGCTGGACTTTGCCAACATCCCGAACTACGGCATGATAGGCGAGGCGTATAAAAACCAGGACTACGACCCCGACAACCGCTACAGCGTGCCCTACACCTGGGGGTATGTGGGCATCATCTACAACACCACCATGGTGGATGGCGCGCCGGACAGCTGGAACATCCTGTGGGACGAGGCCTACGCCGGCGACATTTTGATGTTCGACAACTCGCGCGATGCCTTTGCCATTGCGCTGAAAAAGCTGGGGCTCTCGCTGAACCCCGAGACCACGGCGGACATCGACCAGGCCACGCGCGAGCTGGCCGCCCAGCGCGAGGTGGTGCAGGCCTATGTGATGGACCAGATATTCGACAAGATGGAGGGCGGCGAGGCCGCGCTGGCGCCCTACTACGCGGGCGACGCCATCACGATGATAGACGAAAACCCCGAGCTTGCCTTTGCCGTGCCGCGCGAGGGCACCAACTATTTTGTGGACGCCGCCTGCATCCCCAAGGGCAGCGCGAACAAGGAAGCGGCCGAGATGTACATCAACTTCTTGTGCGAGACCGAGGTGGCCATGGAGAACAGCCTGTTCATCGGCTACTCCACGCCGCAGCTGGAGGCCGAAGAGGCCATGCCCGAAGAGGTGAAGGAAAACCCCATCGCCTATCCGTCGGACGAGGTGCTGGCCAACATGGAGACCTTCACCGTGCTGCCGGACGAGCTGAACCGCCACATGGACGAGGCGTGGAGCGCGATGCGCGGCGGCAGCGACAAGGGCATCGGCTGGCTGATACCGGTGGCGCTGGGCGTTTTGGTGGTGCTCATTGTGGTCATTGTGGTGCTGGGCCGCCGCAAGAAGAAACGCGAGGACTACTAGGCAGTATGATAAAAAGGAACGGGCCGCCCATCGGCCCGTTCCTTTTTTTGTGTAAACTCGAGAGGCGACACCTTGCGGCCGACGCCCCTTTGGGCAACACCAGCCGCGCCTTCTGCCGGAAAACACGCTACACAAGGCCCAGCAGCGCGCGGCACTGGCCCACCAGCGCGGCGCGGTTTTCGGCCGTGACGGGAAGCAGGGTAAGGCGGCTGTCGGCGTAAAGCTTGTCCAAAAAAGGCGCCTGCCCGGGGTGTGGGGCCGCGCGTAGCACCCCGATGACCGGGATGGGCAGGCCCAGCACGCGGTCTATCTCGGCCTGGAAGGCGGGCGCGCCGCTCTCCAGAAAGCCGATCTCGTCCATCAGCACGATGCCTTTGGTCTCGGCGGTGACGCGCTGCAACACAGAGACGCCAAAGCGCTCGAACACCTCGGGAAAGATGGCCTGTGGGCGCTGGTTTACGATGTGGGCCGCCACCTGCCGGTTTTCGGGGCGGGCGGCCTCGGAAAGCCAGATGGTGGCGCCTGCGCCGTTTTCGGCGGGCGCCTTGTAGCTGCGAAAGCCCCAAAGCGGCGCGCCGCTGCCCTGCAGGCAGCGGTCGATGAGGGTGCTTTTGCCCACGTTGAGCGGGCCGGTGAAGAACAGCTTCATGGCGGGCGGGCTCCTTTGCGCGCGGTTCGGGCATCAGCCGAGGTTGTCCGGGTGGAAATGGCAGGAGGTGAGGTGGTCGCACACCATGCCGATGGCCTGCATGTAGGAGTAGCAGATGACGCTGCCCACAAAGCGGAAGCCGCGCTTTTTCAAATCCTTGCTGATGGCGTCGGACAGCGGGGTGCTCACCGGTATCTCGCCGGTGGCGCTCCAGTGGTTGTGGATGGGCACGCCGCGCACGAAGGACCAGATGTATTTGTCGAAGCTGCCGGCTTCCGCCTGCACGGCCAGGAAGGCCCGGGCGTTGCCCACCAGCGCGTTGATCTTGGCGCGGTTTCGGATGATGGAGGCGTCCTGCAGCAGGGCGGCCTTTTTGGCGTCGTCATATTGGGCCACGGCGTGCACGTCGAAGCCGTCGAACGCGCGGCGCATGGCGTCGCGCCGGTGCAGGATGAGGTTCCACGAAAGGCCCGCCTGCATGTTCTCCAAAATCAGCAGCTCGAACAGCTTTTGGTCGTCGTGCTCGGGCACGCCCCACTCGTTGTCGTGGTAGGCGCGTTCAAGGGCGTCCTTCGCCCACGGGCAGCGTTGTATCTCCGGCATGAAAAGCTCCTTTCCGGTGTCAGCGGGCGGTGGCAGTGAAGAACAGCCGCGGAAAGCGGAAGATGACGCCGCCGCTGCGCTGCGGGTAGGCCGCCTGCACCGCGGCGAAGACGGCCTGCTCGAACGCGGCGCGGTCCTCCTCGGTGGGCAGGGCCTCCAGGTAGGGCCGCAGGCCGGTGCCGCGGTACCACTCCAAAATGGCCTCGTGGCCGGGCAGGGCGTGGAAGTAGGTGGTCTGCCACAGGGAAAAGGCGGCCGCGTGCTGGTGCAGCAGGTCAAAATATCCGCCGGCTGAAAGATTATAAAACAGGCGCGGCTGCGGGAAAAACGGCCGCCACCGCGGGCTTTTGGCCAGCGACGACAAGATGCGGTGGATGGGCTGGCGCTGGTTGAAGGGCGTTTGCACCGCAAGGGCGCCGCCGCTGCGCAAAAGCCCCAGCAGCCGGGGCAGCAGGGCCCGGTGGTTCGGCACCCACTGGATGCACGCGTTGGAGAAGACGAGGTCGAAGCCGGCGCCCAGTGCAGACAAATCGCCGGCGGCGTCGGCCTGCACGAAGCGCAAAGCGGGGTGCGCTGTGCGCGCCGCGGCCACCATGTCGGCGGAGCTGTCGATGCCCAGGATGTCTGCCGTGGGAAAGCGGCGGGCCAAAACGGCCGTGCTGTTGCCCGGGCCGCAGCCCACGTCCAGCACCTTTTTGGGGTTTTGCAGCGCCACGCGGGCGGCCAGGTCCTCGGCGGGCTGTGTGCGCTCCTGCTCGAATTTCAGGTACTGTGCGGCGTCCCAGCTGGGCATGGGCAAGTCCCCTTTCTTTTCCGAACAGTATAGCACATTTTTGCCGCTTTGGCAGTGCGACAGCACAATAAAACGCCGCCCCCTGTAAAAGAGCGGCACTTTGCAAAGGCGAATGGCACATCGCGGCGCGTTGCATTCGGTTCTCTTGGCCGGGCTGTTTTCCGTGCGTCTTGAAATTTGCGCGATGCCCGTTTTCACAGGCGGCTTTGCGGCGGACGCCCCACCGGCCTGCCCCTGCTGGCCGGGGACATGGGCAAAAACACGCCGGGCAAAGCCCGGCGTGTGAAGAAAACTAGCTTTGGGCGGCGGCGCGGCGCTTGCGGCGGGCCTTGCGGGCGGGCAAAGCGCCCACCTCGCGCAGCCAGGCCACGGTGTCCTCCAGCGTGGTGTACAGCTCGCGCGGCCAAAAGCCCAGCTGGCGGCTGGCCTTCTCGTGAGAGAAATTGTCGTTGCTGGCCAGCGTGGCCAGCGAATAGCGCGTGACCAGCGGTTTTTCTTTTTTGCGCAGGGCGTTCTTCTCCAGCAGCGGCGCGGCCAGCTTGGCCATCCACAGGGGCACCACCGGCTGGCGCTTTTTGCGCTGGCCGGTGATGGCGCGCAGCATGGCGAAGATCTGGTTGAACTCGGCGTGGTGCCCGCTGAGGATATACCCTTCGCCCACGGCGCCCTTGTCCACCGCGGCAAGGCACGCGGCGGCCACGTCGCGCACGTCCACCAGGTTGTACCCGCCGCGCGGGCAGGCGGGGAACCGGCCGGACAGATAGCCCTTGATGACAGCGACCACGTTGTTGTTGCCGGCGTCCTGCGGGCCGATGATGCCGGAGGGATGCAAGATGACGCCGGGCAGGCCCTGGCTGTGGATGGCGTCCATGACATATTGCGAGGCCTCGGCCTTGGTTTTGGCATAGCCGCCCGACACTTCCTCGGGCGAAAAATGGGCCACCTCGGTGATCTGGCGGCCGGCGGCCGGCTCGGGGATGGCGTGCACGCTGCTGATGTGGATGAAGCGCCACACCTGGTGCTGCAGCGCCAGCCGCACCATGTTCTGGGTGCCCTGCACGTTCACCTGAAAGGCCCTGGGCGAAACGTTGGAGGTGATGTCGATGATGCCGGCGGCGTGGATGACCACCACCTGCCGCCCGGCGAGCCCGGCAAAAAGCGGGCGCAGGCTTTCGGCATCGCGCACGTCGCCGCGCACGATGTCAAGGTTGGCCGCCTGTAGCTGCGGGGCCTTCTCGCCCGGCAGCAAAAGCACGCGGATGCGCGCGCCTTGCGCCAGCAGCTGGGCGGTGATGTGCCGGCCCAGGTGGCCGGACGCGCCGGTGATGAGGTAGATACGGTCCATGGGCAAACTCCTTAAAAAGCGCGAGAACGCGGTGAATGATATTGAACACGGCGTTGATTATCTTCCCTGTTTGTATTATAATAAAAAAACGCCGGCGGGGCAATGAACAGATAAAGCCGGTGTGTGTTTTGCTAGACAGATGGCGGGCTTTGTGTTGATTTAGAGGGAGTTGTCATGAAACTTTCACAGGGGCAAAAAGAGGACCAGCGGGTGCGGCTGACCAGGCAGCTGCTGCAAAACGCGCTGCTGCAGCTGCTGGGCGAAAGGCCGGTGGGCAGCGTGACGGTGACGCAGCTGTGCGAGCGCGCGGGCGTGAACCGCGGCACCTTCTACCTGCACTACCGGGACGTGTACGACCTGTTGCAGCAGATGGAGGAGGCGCTGCTGGAGGACCTGGACGTGCTGCTGGGCGCGGCGCCGGTGGTGGGCACGGGCGAGGCCGAAGCCGAGGCCGACGTCTTCATGGGGGCCATCATCCGCTTCATGGAAAAGAACTGGGAGATGTGCGCCGTTTTGCTGGGCGACAACGGGGACAAAAAGTTTGTGGCGGCCATTGTGGAGCGTGCGCGCGAAAAAAGCGTGCAGGAATACCGCCGGCATTTTCCCGGGGTGCCGCGCCGCAAGGTGGAGGTGTTCTACCAGTTCATCGCGTGGGGCTTCGTGGGGCTCATCCAGTACAGCCTGGCCGCGCCGGGCGCGCTGGACGCCGGCACGCTGGCGGCCAGCGGCCAGCAGATCGTGCTGGCGGCGGCGGGCTTTTTGGAGGCGCATTAGCGCCATTGGCCCCGGTGGCCCGCCGCGGGCCCGGCGATTGAAAAAAAGGGGCCGATACAGTATGATAGTGTCTGTATACAGATAGAATACGGAAGGACGAAACGCATGAAAACAGTGATCGTGATCGGGGACGGCATGGCGGACAACCCGGTGGAGGCGCTGGGCGGCAAAACGCCGCTGGAGGCCGCGGACATCCCGGTGATGGACGCGCTGGCCGGCGCGGGCGAGGTGGGCCACGCGCAAACGGTGCCGCGCGGCGTGCCCCCGGGCAGCGACACCGCCATTTTAAGCATTTTCGGCTACGACCCGCGGCAGTATTTCAGCGGGCGGGCGCCGCTGGAGGCGGCGGGGGCCGGCGTGCCGCTGAAAGCGGGCGACGTGGCCTACCGCTGCAACATGGTGGCGCTGGAGGACGGCGAAATGCCGTTTGAAGAAAAAAAGATATTGTCGCACAGCGGTGGCTCGGTGGAGGGTGAGGTGGCCCTGGCGCTGATGGACGCGCTGCTGGGCGATGCGCGCTTTGCCGCCTGTGCCGAAAAGCACGGCGTGCGCTTTTACCCCAGCGACTCGTTCCGCCACATCGCGGTGCAAGGCGGCGCCGAGGTGAAGGGCCTGGCCACGGTGGGCCCGCACGACCATCTGGGCCAGGCGCAAGGCGGGCTGCTGCCCACCGGGTGCGCCGCCGCGGCCGGCCTGTGCGAATTGATGGCGCTGGCGCACGAGATATTGCAGGAGCACCCGCTGAACGCCGAGCGGCGCCGCGCGGGCAAGCTGCCGGCCAACGGGCTGTGGTTCTGGGCCCAGGGCGTGGCGCTGGGCCTGCCCAGCTTTGAAAAAGAGCACGGCGTGCGTGGCTTTGTGGTCAGCGCGGTGCCGCTGGTGCAGGGCATCGGCGCATTGGCCGGCATGGATGTGGTGTGCGTGCCGGGCGCCACCGGCGAGCTGGACACCAACTACGAGGGCAAGGCAAACGCCGTGGTGAAAGGCCTGGCCGACGGCTACGATTTTGCGCTGCTGCACGTGGAGGCGCCGGACGAATGCACCCACAACGGCGACACCCCCGGCAAATTGCAGGCCATCGAGTGGCTGGACAGCCGGTGCATCGCGCGGGTGGTGGCCGGCCTGCGCGAAGCGGGCGAGGCCTTCCGCATCCTGGTGCTCAGCGACCACAAGACCCTCACGTCCACCCGCGGGCACGACGGCGACCCCGTGCCTTATATACTTTATAAAAGCGATGCCGAGGCGCACAGCGGGCGCGCCTACACCGAGCGCGAGGCCGAAATGGGGCCATATATCCCGGCGGGGCACCGCCTGGTGCGGCGGCTGCTGGGCTAGACGCAGAGAGAGGAAAGCAAATGGAGACAGCAAGGGTTTGGAAATTTGGCGACGACGTGGACACCGACCAGATCATCGCCAGCCAGTATATCATCCTGCCCAGCATCGATGAGATGAAGGCGCACACGTTCGAGTCTCTGGACGCGGGCTTTGCCGCGGCGGTGGCCCCGGGCGACGTGGTGGTGGCCGGCATGAATTTCGGGTGCGGCTCCTCGCGCGAGCAGGCGCCCGCCGTGCTGAAGGCGCTGGGCGTGCGCGCGGTGGTGGCGGGCAGCTTTGCGCGCATCTTCTACCGCAACGCCATCAACATCGGCCTGCCGGTCATCGTGTGTGCGGCGCTGGCCGATGCCGTGCACACCGGGGATGCCGTGGAGGTGGACCTGGAGGGAGGGCAGCTGGCTTTCGCCGGCCAAAGCTTCGCGTGCACAAAGCTGCCGCAGCACATGCAGGATATTTTGGCCGCGGGCGGGCTGCTGGCCTCGCTGAAAGCGAAAAAGGCGGAGAAAGCGGCCCCGGCGGGCCAGGCCATAAACGACGGCGCCGGGGCTGGGGCTGCCATGCCGCCCCAGACCATGGCGGAGAAGATCATTGCGGCGGCCGCCGGCAAGCCCTTCGTGCACGCCGGGGAGATCCACACGCTGGCGCTGGACCAGATGATGAGCAACGACGGCACCACCCACCTCACCATCGACATGTACAACGAGGTGCTGGGCGCGCCCGGCGTGGCCGACCCGGGGCGGGTGGTGTTCGTCATCGACCACAACAGCCCGGCCGACACGCCCAAAACCGCCGAGGCCCACCGCAAGATGCGCACGTTCGCCCAAAAAGAGGGCATCGCGTTTTACGAGGGCAAGGGCGTGTGCCACCAGCTGATGATGGAGCACCACGTGCGCCCGGGCGAGTTCATCATCGGGGCAGACAGCCACACCTGCAGCTATGGGGCGCTGGGCGCCTTTGGCACCGGCGTGGGCGGCACCGACTTTTTGTATGCGCTGGTGACGGGCGAGACCTGGGTGATGGTGCCCGAAACGGCGCGCTTTCATCTGGACGGCACGCTGCCAACTGGCGTGACACCGCGCGACGTGATGCTGGCCATCATCGGGGACGTGGGCGCCGACGGCTGCAACTACCAGGTGATGGAGTTTGTGGGCGAGGGCGTGCGCGCCATGAGCGTGGAAGAGCGCATGGTGCTGGCGAACCTGGCGGTGGAGGCCGGGGCCAAGGCCGCGCTGATGGAGCCGGACGACAAGGTGCTGGCCTACCTGAGGGCGCATGGGTCCCGCACGCCCAAGGCGCTGTATAAAAGCGATGAAGGCGCGCGGTTTATCACCGAGCGCCACTACGACCTCTCGGCCATGGTGCCGGTGGTGGCCCGGCCGGACCACATCGACGACGTGGTGCCGGCGGCCGAGGCGCTGGGCGTGAAGATAGACGAGGCGTTTTTGGGCTCGTGCAACAACGGCCGCCTGGGCGAGCTGCGCGCGGCGGCCCGCCTGCTGAAAGGGCGCCGGGTGCACCCCATGGTGCGCTTCATCGTCTCGCCCGCGTCGGCCGCGGTGTACCAGCAGGCGCTGGAAGAGGGCCTCATCGCCGTGCTGAACGAGGCCGGCGCGCAGGTGGTGAACGCCAACTGCAGCGTGTGCTGGGGCAGTTGCCAGGGTGTTTTGGGCCCGGGCGAGGTGCTCATCTCCACGGGCACGCGCAACTTCAAGGGCCGCGCCGGCCACCCGGACTCGAAGGTGTACCTGGGCTCGGCCGAGACGGTGACGGCCTCGGCGATAAAAGGTGAGATAGCCACTGCGGCGCAGTTGTAGGCCGCCGCAGGGCAGTGAACAGCCCGCAAAGCGGGCGGATGTGGAGAGACACGATGCAAACAGAATTTACGGGCCGGGTGTGGCTGCTGGGCGACGACATCGACACCGACATCATCATCCCCACCGAGTACCTGGCGCTGGAAACGGTGCAGGAGATGGCGCCCTATGCCTTTTCGCCGCTGCGCCCGGAACTGGCCGCGCGCATCGCGCCGGGCGACATCATCGTGGCGGGCAAGAACTTCGGCTGTGGCTCCTCGCGCGAGCAGGCGCCCGAAATATTGAAGGCGCTGGGGCTTTCGGCCATCGTGGCCAAAAGCTTTGCGCGCATCTTCTTTCGCAACGCGGTGAACAACGGCCTTTTGGTGCTGGAGAGCGCCGGCCTGCGCGACGCGGTGGCCGAGGGCGAGCGCGTGGCCGTGCAACTGGGGCGCTGTGTGCGCCATAACGGCGTGGAATACCCGCTGGCGCCCATGGCCGAAAACGTGCTGGAGATACTGGAAAACGGCGGGCTGGTGCCCACGATGCAAAAACGAAACAAAGCGGGGCGGGCGTGATGGGGCAGACGGCGATAGAGAAGATCATTGCGCGCAATGTGGGCGCAAAGGCGGTGCGCCCGGGCGAGATCGTGGTGGTGCGGCCAGACCGGGTGATGATCCACGACATCTTCGTGCCGTTCGTGGCGGAGAAATTCAGCCAGATGGGCTTTAGTGAGGTGTGGGACACCGAGCGCGTGGTGCTGGTGTACGACCATCTGGTGCCGGCGGCCGGCGTGGACGACGTGCGGCACTTCAAGGTGGGCGACGCCTTTGCCAAGCAGGTGGGCCTGCGCCATGTGCACCGGGCCGACGGCATCTGCCACCAGCTGATGGTGGAGCAGGGCTATGTGGCGCCGGGCGACGTGGCCTTCGGCACCGACAGCCACACCACCACCTATGGCGCGGTGGGCGCGTTTTCCACCGGCATAGGCTACACCGAGATGGCCGCCGTGCTGGGCACGGGCGAGCTGTGGGTGCGGGTGCCCCAGACCATCCGCGTGGTGGTGGAGGGCACGCTGCCCAAAACCGTGAGCGCCAAGGACATCATCTTGCGGCTGCTGGGGGATATCGGCGCCGACGGGGCCGCCTACATGGCGCTGGAGTTTGGCGGCAGCACGGTGGAAAGCCTGCCGCTGGCCGAGCGCATGGTGATGGCCAACATGGCGGTGGAGGCCGGGGCGAAATGCGCGGTGTTCCCGCCAAACGAAGAATCGCTGCGGTATGTGGGGCAGGCGGGCTTTGACCTGAAGCGCCTGTGGCCAGACGACGACGCGGCCTACGCGCGGGTGCTGCACTACCGGGCGGAAGAACTGGAGCCGGTGGTGGCCTGCCCGTCGCAGGTGGACAACATAAAGCCTGTGCGCGCGGTGGTGGGCACGCCGGTGCACCAGGTGTTCATCGGCAGCTGCACCAACGGCCGGCTGGAGGACCTGCAGAGTGCGGCCGACATTTTGCGCGGGCGGCAGGTGTCGCCTTTTGTGCGGCTCATCGTCACGCCGGCCTCGCGCGCGGTGTACCAGCAGGCGGCCGAAAGCGGCCTTTTGGCCCAGCTTACGGCGGCGGGGGCCATGGTGACATTGCCCGGCTGTGGGCTGTGCTGTGGCCGGGCCGGCGGCATCTTGGCCGGCGGCGAGGTGGTGGTGGCCACCAACAACCGCAACTTCATGGGCCGCATGGGCGACGCCAGCGTGCAGATCTACCTGGCCTCGCCCGCGGTGGCGGCGGCCAGTGCGCTGGCCGGGGCCATCGCGCTGCCGGAATAATGGCGGCGGCGCCCATAATCCAAGCGAACAAACAGGAGAGACCAGGACATGACAAAAGCAAAGCTGAAGATCATCAACGAGTCTGGCCTGCACGCGCGGCCGGCGGCCGATTTTGTGAAGGCGGCCACCGGTTTCAAGGCCGACATCACCATTCGCAGCCTGGCCACCGGCGACGAGGCCAGCGCGAAGTCCATCGTGAAGGTGCTGATGCTGGGGCTGGGGCGCGGCAGCGAGGTGGAACTGAGTGCCGAGGGCCCGGACGAGGCCGAGGCGATAGCGGCGCTGACAGCGCTGTTCGAGGCGGGCTTTGGCGAGGGTGCGTAAGCACGAGCGATGGCTTGCGCTTTGCCCTTTGTCCAAATGGCACGGCCGGCAACTGAAACAGACAACAGTACTTAATGACATTCGGAATTTTCACGGCACAGGTCATTTGAAGAATGGTCAAGTGCATAAGTGCAGAGGCTCATAATGTAGTCAAAATGCAGGGTATGGCTTGGCCGCGAGTGCGGCCCGGACAGAAAAGCCGATATTTCTGTTGAAAACGCACCGGCGCTGGGGTATAATGAACACCCTTTGGGCGCCGGTGTGAAACGGGCTTCGCGAAAGGCGGCGCAAAGAGGCGGCCCGGCGGCAAAGAGACAGCGCGCCGCCGGGCGAACGCAGTGGCCGAAGAGGTGACGCATTGAGATACATGAACTATTTGACACGGCTGGAAGAGCTGAAGGTGGTGCGCGCGGTGCGCCGCGGGCTCATCATGGCCATCCCGCTTTTGATGATCGGCTCGTTTGGGCTGATCTTCAACATCTTGCCCATCGGGCCGTACCAGAACTTTCTCGCGTCTGAGGTAGGGCAGTATTTCGCCACCTTTTTCACCACGGTGCACGAGGTGACCTTCGGCATCCTCTCGCTGTTCATCACCATCAGCGTCAGCGCCAGCTATGCGCGTGTCAGCATGAACCAAACGGCGGTGGTCATCGGCGCGTCGCTCACCTCGCTGTGCATCTACGCCATCTTCATCGGGCTGTTCACCGACCATTTCGTCATCACCTCGCTGGGCGCACAGGGCATGTTCACCGCGCTGTTCAGCGCGGTGGTGGGCAGCGCGGTGTACTGCAAGCTGGTGGAGAGCGACCGCTTTTCCTT
>JBFXKS010000020.1:0-13114 GCA_050173515.1 Oscillospiraceae bacterium
CCACGCCCGCTTGCGCCTGGTGTATCACGTGGATGCGCGTGTCCTTTTCTGCGTATGCGTCACACAGGGCGGCGCACGCGTCGGCGCTGCCATCATCTACCCACATGATCTCGATGTCCCGGTGCAGCTGCCCCAGCAGGCTGTCCAGGCAGGCCGGCAGGTATTCTGCGCTGTTGTAAACAGGCGTGATGACACTGATGGTCGGCATAGGTCCTCCCTGTGGGCCGGCGGACGACGCGTGGCCGCATATTATTCCTTATATTATACCAAAAGATGCTTTACCATGCAATATTAAGCGCCAAGCCAGCGCGCAGGTGGAGGCCACGCCCGCAGTTTGCCCGCCAAAGCCTGCCCGGCGCGCCCTTTTTTGGCAAAATCCGCCCTTTTTCTTCCCCTTGGACTGCAGGGCCCGGGGAGGGAAGTAACAAGAGACCCACCAACCCTCTGATGGGGCCGGCGGGTCTTTTTGGCCAGTTCATAGAAAAGCTCTTGCAAGTGAATGGTAACTTTTTAGCATATTTAAAATTCTGCTAGCAACTTACTGATTTTGCCGTTTCAGTCGGTGCTGGTGTCCCGCAGGATCACATCGTGGCTGCCGCCCTCTACGATGCTGGTGGAGGAAATGAGCGTCAAGCGCGCTTTTTCGCGCAGTTGCGGCAGCGACATGGCCCCGCAGTTGCACATGGTGCTGCGCACCTTGGCCAGCGTGGCGCCCACGTTGTCCTTCAGGTTGCCGGCATAGGGCACATAGCTGTCCACGCCCTCCTCAAAGCTCAGGCTGTCTTCGCCGCCCATGTCGTAGCGCTGCCAGTTGCGCGCGCGGTTCGAGCCCTCGCCCCAGTATTCCTTCACATAGTTGCCGCCCACCAGCAGCCGGTTTGTGGGGCTTTCGTCGAAGCGGCTGAAATACCGCCCCAGCATCACAAAGTCGGCGCCCATGGCCATGGCCAGCGTGATGTGGTAGTCCAGCACGATGCCGCCGTCGGAGCAGATAGGGATGTAGATGCCCGTCTCGCGCAGGTACTCGTCCCGCGCCTTGGCCACCTCTATCAGCGCGGTGGCCTGCCCGCGGCCAATGCCCTTTTGCTCGCGCGTGATGCAGATGGAGCCGCCGCCGATGCCGATCTTCACAAAGTCGGCGCCGCAGTCGGCCAAAAAGCGGAAGCCCTCGGCGTCCACCACGTTGCCCGCGCCTATTTTCACGGTGTCGCCATATTCTTTGCGCACCCAGTCCAGCGTGCGCTTCTGCCACTCGGTAAAGCCCTCCGATGAGTCGATGCACAGCACGTCGGCGCCCGCCTCCACCAGTGCCGGCACGCGCTGGGCATAGTCGCGCGTGTTGATGCCAGCGCCCACCACATAGCTCTTGTTCTTGTCCAGCAGCTCGTGCACGTTCTCCTTGTGAGAGTCGTAGTCCTTGCGGAACACCATGTACTTCAAATGCCCGGATTTGTCCACCAGGGGCAGCGTATTGATCTTGTTGTACCAGATGATGTCATTGGCCTCTTTCAGCGTGGTCTCCTCGCTGGCCACCACCAGCTTGTCCAATGGCGTCATAAAGGTGGACACCACGGTGTCCGGGTCCATGCGGGACACCCGGTAATCGCGCGAGGCCACGATGCCCAACAGCTTGCCGCCAGAGGTGCCGTCGTCGGTGACGGCCACGGTGGAGTGCCCGGTTTTGGCCTTCAGCGCCAGAATGTCAGAAAGGCGCGCGTCGGGCCGGATGTTGGAGTCTGAGGTGACAAAGCCTTTTTTATAGCTCTTCACCCGGCGCAGCATGGCCGCCTCGTCCTCTACGCTCTGGCTGGCGTACAAAAAGGAGATGCCCCCCTCTTTGGCCAGCGCAATGGCCATTTTTTCGCCCGACACGCTTTGCATGATGGCGCTGGTGAGCGGGATGTTCATGGAGAGCGCGGCTTCGTCGCCCTTTTTGAACTTCACCACCGGTGTGAGCAGGCTCACCTCGGCGGGCAAGCAGTCTGCCGCGGAATAGCCCGGCACCAAAAGGTATTCCCCAAAGGTATGGGACGGTTCACTGTAGATAAATGCCATTCAAAATTCCCCCTGTGATGCATGTGCTTTCGCTTGTATATTTCCTATTATCCTACCACAAAAAGCCGCCGGGCACAATGCGCCCGGCGGCAAAACCCCACCCCCAAAAAAGCAACGCAAAAAAACAAAAAGTTCTCGCGGGATGAGCGAGAACTTTTTGTTACAAGGAGTGTGGCCAAACGCCCGGGGCGGACCGAGCGTGTAGGAGGCCACGTCATGAAAAGCCTGCGAAAGCACGCTAACAAGAAGTGCAATGGTGATGTTACCTTCCTGTTAAGTTCATTTTAAAACCACACAAATCCTTCAAAGTTTTTGCGGCCTTCCACCGATGCGCGAAAGTAGTAACTGTCGTTTTCCATCGTGCAGCGGGAGAACTCGAAGCTGTCGCCCATCGCGATCTCGATGCGGTAGGACAGCACCATTTTGCGCGGCACGCGGCTCTTTAGCGTCTTGAGCGGCAGGTTGTCGCATATCAGGTCGGCGTACCAGGCGTTGTTCACATGGCCGTTGCGGTCGCACATCAGGTAGCCGGCGCGCAGCTTTTGGCACGGTTCCATCTCGCCCGGCTTCGGCATCTCCATGGCGTGGGCCCCCTCGCCCGGCTCGTCTGTGAAGGTGGCGGCAAACTCCGGTATCGGGTTGCGCAAAATGCGCCGGCTCTCGGTGTCCACCAGCAGCCACCGGCTGTCTGCCTCGCACAGCTTTTCGCCGTTTTGCGCGTGCAGCGCGGTGGTGCGGTGATACACCGCGCGCTTCATGCCGTAGGCGTGTGTGGCCAGCGTCACAGCTTCGCGGATGCGCGGCAGACGGCTGATCTCCAGCGAGATCTTGTTCAGCAGGAAAACGGTGTGGGTGCGCTGGTACAGTGCCTCGTTGATGCCCAGTGTCTCGCACTGGTCGGTGCTCACCTCCTGCACCCGCCGCAAAACGGCCCCAGGCGACATGCGGTCCCACGGGTCACACTCGAACTGGAAAACGGTAAACGGTGCTTCATAGCTCAGGGGCATGCATTCGACCTCCAACTTTTGTCGGGAACCTTGTTTGTTTTCATAATATACTATTATACGCCTTTATCGGGTCTTTTTCCATCCGTGCGCCGCCGCGCTATGCTATACTGGAGGTATGGCAAAAGCAGGGGAGGGGTGCATCCATGGAAACACGCGGCGGGCAGGCCGGCTTCGGCCCTGTCTATGCGCCCGGCTCAAAGGCGCTCATCCTGGGCACCTATCCCTCGCCCAAAAGCTTTGAGGCCGGCTTTTACTACGGCCATGCGCGCAACCGCTTTTGGCCGCTGTTGGCGGCGCTGGCCGGGCGGGCCCTGCCCGAGGACATCCCGCAAAAAACAGCCCTCGTCCTCGAGACGGGGCTGGCCCTGTGGGACGTGCTCGAGCGCTGCGAGATCACCGGTGCGCAGGACAGCAGCATCCGCGCCGCCCAGCCCAACGACATCGCCGCCCTTGTGCGGCAAACGCAGATAGAGGCCGTGTTCTGCAACGGCGCGGCCGCCCACCGGCTGTACAGCCGGCATTGCCAGGCGGCCACCGGCCTTGCGGCTGTGCGCCTGCCCAGCACCAGCCCGGCCAATGCGGCCTTTTCTTTTCAGCGCCTGCTGGCCGCCTGGCAGCCGCTGCGCGCATATATGGACCTTTAGCTTAGCCTTCCTTCGGCCAGCTGAACCGGCAGCCGCAGTAGCTCTGCCGCCGCAGGCCATACTGCTCCGACAGAACCACGCTGCGCCGGTAGCCGTCCTGTTTTTTGAAATCGCTGGGCAAAAACCGCGGGCCAAAGCGCTGCGCCGCGGCCTGGCCGGCCTCGTTCACCAGTGCTGCGTTTTTGTGCGGGCTCACTGTCAGTGTGGTGCAAAACCATTCGCACCCCAGCGCCGCCGCATGCCGGGCGGTCTCTTCCAGCCGCAGGTGAAAGCACGCCGCGCAGCGCGCGCCGCCCTCGGGCGCCGTTTCCAGCCCGGCGCAGGCCTTTAGAAACAGCGCCTCGTCGCCCGCGCGCTCAATATAGCCCAGCGGGTGGGCGGGCCGCAGCTGGTCCAATAGCTGCAGCAGCGTCTGCCGGCGCAGCTGCCACTCCGCATCCGGTGCGATGTTCGGGTTAAAATACAGCACAGTCACGCGGAAATGCGCACACAGCCGCTCCAGCACCGCGCTGGCGCATGGCCCGCAGCACGCGTGCAGCAGCAGCGGCGTGCCCGCCGGCACGGCGCCCATCACGTCCAGCATCTGCCGGTGGTGGTTTGGCATGGCGATTTCAAAACCCTCCCGCTGTTTTCACACTTTCTTAGGGAATGCTTTATAAATCCAACAAAGTTCTTTCACAAACGCTCGGTATACTGAACTTGCATCAGAACAGGCGGTCTGCAAGCCGCGACGCTTGGGGGTGTGGCCTTAAAAACAATTGTACTATGCAAAAAAATGTGTTCGGGCATGGTGGACGGCCCGGATGAAAGCCGCTTTGGTCCACACGACCTCGAGGTGTTCCAAAAGGGGCGAGCCCCTTTAATAACCTGCTGCCGTCCCGGGCCTGGCCCGGCGCGGCAGACCAACTGGCAATCCGTCTTTTAGGCGGTTGATATAGATGGGATAAGGCAATTCGAAACACTTGGGAAAGGCCGGCCTTCGCTAGCAGAAGGCCGGCTTTTCTCGTCTTTATGCCTGCATCTCGCCCAGCACGGCCGCCATGATGCCCACGCCCTCGTCGATGGCCTCCAGCGACGGCGAGGAGAAGTTTGCCCGCACGCTTTGACAGGGGGCGCTCTCGTCCACCAAAAAGGCGTTGCCCGGCACCAGCGCCAGGCGGCGGGCTAGGCAGCGCTTCACAAAGTCCTGCATGTCCACGCCGTTTGGCAGCGTGACCCACACAAACATGCCGCCCTCGGCCGGGATGTAGCGCACGCGGTCGCCCAGCATGCGGTCGATGTCGTCCATCATGCGGCGGGCCTTCTCGCGGTATACGCCGCGCAGCCGCGTGATGTGGTCATCTATGTTATAGGAGCGGAAAAAGCAATCGATCACCCGCTGGCTCCACAGGTTGGTGTGCACGTCGTTGCCCTGCTTTGCCACGGTCATCTTGCCCAAAAGCTCTTTGGGCCCTGCGCAGAAGGCCACGCGTAGCCCCGGCGCAAAAATCTTGCTCATCGACGCCGCGTATACCACCGCGCCCTCGGTGTCGAAGGCTTTGATGGGCGGCACCTCCTCGCCGGCAAAGCGCAGCTCGCCGTAGGGGTTGTCCTCCAAAATGGGCACGCCGTGCGCGGTGCACAGCTGGTAGATGGCCTTGCGCTTCTCCAGGCTGGTGGTGACGCCGGTGGGGTTTTGAAAGTTCGGTATCGTGTAGAAAAAACGCGGCTTTGGCGTGGCCGACAGCACGGCCCCCAGCGCGGCCAGGTTCACGCCGTCGGCCTCCATCTCCACGCCCACCAGCTGCGCGCCGTGGCTGCGGAAGGCGTTCAGCGCGCCCAGGAAGGCCGGGTCTTCGGTGGCCACCACGTCGCCTTCGTTGCACAGCAGCTTCGCCATAAAGTCCATCACCTGCTGGCTGCCCGAGGTGATGATGAGCGCGTCGTCCGGCTTCATGATGTCCCACTGTCCGGAAAGGTAGGCCTTGCCCGCCTCGATCAGCGGCGGGTAGCCCTCGGTGATGGAGTATTGCAGCGTGGCGGCCGGCTGCCCGGAAAGCAGCTTGTCCGAGATCTCGCGGATCTCCTTGGCCGGGAAGGCCTCGGCGGCCGGGTTGCCGCCCGCAAAGCTGATGAGGCTGGGGTCGGCCGTCTGCTTCAGCAGCTCGCGGATGATGGACGGGCGCATGGCCTGCACCTTGTCGCTGTAATGATATTGCATCACGGCTCTGTCTCCTTTTTTGCCCTATTTCGGGATGGCGGCGTAGGTGTCGTCCACCGTCAGCACCACGTGGATGGGTTTGCTCCCGTGCTGCAATGCCGCCTCTATCTTCTCTTTCAGTGTCTCGTTCGAAAGCGTAAAGTCGGGCGGCACCACCACGTCGAACACATAGTTGGTGTGCGTGGGGCCGTCCACCATGCGGAAATCGTGGATGCTCAGGCGCCCGTCTATGCCCTGCACCTGTTTTTCGGCCCAGCCGCGCGCGGTGGCCACCGCCTCGTCGCCGGTGACGATGGGGTCGTAGTGGATGATGAGGTGCAGGTTGTCCTGCTCCAAAAAATCCCGCTCGATGTTGTCGATGACGTCGTGGCTTTTCAGCACGTCGTCTTTGCTGGACATCTCCACGTGCGCGCTGGCAAAGCGCCGCCCCGGCCCGTAGTCGTGCACGATGAGGTCGTGCGTGCCCAGCACCCCCGGGTAGCTGGTGATCTTTTCGGCGATGGTGCGGGCCAGCTTCGGGTCGGGCGCCTCGCCCAGCAGTGGGTCCAGCGTGTCCTTCACCAGGCCGATGCCGCTGACGATGATGAACACGGCCACGCCGGCGCCCATCCAGCCGTCCAGCCGCAGCCCGCTCAGGCGCGCGATGACGGACGCCGCCAGCACGGCGGCCGTGGCGATGGCGTCGTTGCGGCTGTCCACAAAGGTGGCCTGCAGCGCCACAGACCCGATGCGCCGGCCCACCTTGCGGTTGAACCCGGCCATCCACAGCTTCACCACCACCGAGACGGCCAGCACGGCAAGGCTGGCGAGGCCATAGTCCACGTCCGTCGGCGCCAGTATCTTGCCCACGCTGGTGCGCAGCAGCTCCACGCCGATCACCAGCACCATCATGGCCACGGCCAGCCCCGCAATATACTCGAAGCGCGCGTGGCCAAACGGGTGTTCCTTGTCGGCGGGTTTCGCCGCCAGGCGGAAGCCCACCAGCGTGATGACGGAGCTGGAGGCGTCGCTGAGGTTGTTCACCGCGTCGGCCATGATGGCGATGCTGCCTGAAAGAATGCCGGCCGCGAGTTTTCCCGCGGCCAGCATCAGGTTGCACACAATGCCCACCACGCCGGCCACACGCCCATAGCGGGCGTGCACGGTGGGGTCTTGCACATTGTCGGCGTCTTTCACAAAATGACGGATCAACCACTCGGTCATAACGACCCTCTGTTTTTTTACTTGGCCTTCAGGTATTCGTCGATGGCGCCAGCGGCCTGCTTGCCCGCGCCCATGGCCAGAATAACGGTGGCCGCGCCGGTCACGGCGTCGCCACCGGCCCACACGCCCTGGCGGGTGGTCTCGCCCGCCTCGTCCTTGGTGATGATGCCGCCCCACTTCTCGGTCTCAAGGCCCGGGGTGGTGGTGCGCAGCAGCGGGTTCGGCGAGGTGCCGATGGCCATGATCATCGCGTCGATGTCGAGCACGAAGTCGCTGCCCTCTATCTCCACCGGGCGGCGGCGGCCAGAGGCGTCCGGCTCGCCCAGCTCGCAGCGCACGCAGCGCATGCCCACCACGTTGGCGTCCTCGTCGCCCAGCACCTCTTTGGGGTTGGTGAGCAGGTTGAAGATGATGCCCTCTTCCTCGGCGTGCTCCACCTCTTCGGCACGGGCGGGCAGCTCTTCCATGCTGCGGCGGTACACGATGTACACTTCCTCGGCGCCCAGGCGCTTGGCGCAGCGCGCGGCGTCCATGGCCACGTTGCCGCCGCCCACCACGGCCACGCGTTTGGCGCGCATGATGGGGGTGTGGCTCTCGTCCTGCCAGGCGCCCATCAGGTTCACGCGGGTGAGGAACTCATTGGCGGAGAAAACGCCCTTCAGGTTTTCGCCCGGGATGTTCATGAACTGGGGCAGCCCGGCGCCGGAGCCGATGAAGATGGCCTCGAAGCCCATGTCCTCAAACAGCTCGTCGATGGAGACCACCCGGCCGATGACCATGTTGGTCTCCACTTTCACGCCCAGCTTTTTCAGGTTGTCTATCTCGCGGTACACGATCGCCTTGGGCAGGCGGAACTCGGGGATGCCGTACACCAGCACGCCGCCTGGCTTGTGCAGGGCTTCAAAAATAGTCACGTCATAGCCTTTTTTGGCCAGCTCGCCGGCCACGGTGAGGCCAGCAGGTCCCGCGCCGATGACGGCCACCTTGTGCCCATTGGCGGGCGGGGCAGGGGGCAGCTCGCCGCCGGTCTCCATCTTCCAGTCGGCCACAAAGCGCTCCAGCCGGCCAATGCCCACCGGCTCGCCCTTGATGCCGCGCACGCACAGCTCTTCGCACTGGGTCTCCTGCGGGCACACACGGCCACACACGGCCGGCAGGCTGGTCTGCTCGTTCAGCACATTGAAGGCGCCCTCAAAGTCTTCCTCGGCCACTTTGGACACAAAGCCCGGGATGTCGATGAGCACCGGGCACCCCGCCACGCAGGGTTTGTTCTTGCATTTCAGGCAGCGCTGTGCCTCGGTCACCGCCATCTCGCGGGTGTAGCCCAGGGCCACTTCGTTGAAGTTCTTGTTGCGCACATTGGCGTCCTGTGCGGGCATCGGGCATTTTTTCGGGTCCATATTCGGCATGATTACTTCACCTCACCAGTCGTTATCAGTTTGCAGTTGTCGCGGGCGTGGGCCTCGAAGCTCTGATAGGTACTGCCGCGTTTCATCGCCTCGTCAAAGTCCACCAAAAATCCGTCGAATTCCGGCCCGTCCACACAGGCGAACTTCGTCTCGCCGCCCACCGTCAGGCGGCAGCCGCCGCACATGCCGGTGCCGTCTATCATCACCGGGTTCATGCTCACGGTGGTCTTCACGTTGTGCTTTTTGGTCACCTGCACCACAAACTTCATCATGATCAGCGGCCCGATGGCAATGACCTCGTCATACTGGTTGCCCTCGTCGATCAGCTTCTCCAGCGCGTTGGTCACCAGGCCTTTTTCGCCATAGCTGCCGTCGTCGGTCATCATCACATACTTGTCCGACACCGCCTTGAACTCGTCTTCCAAAATGACCAGGTCTTTGGTGCGGAAGCCCACGATGGTGTGCACTTCCGTGCCCATCTCGTGCAGGCGCTTGGCCACCGGGTAGGCAATGGCGCAGCCCACGCCGCCGCCCACCACGGCCACTTTTTTCATTTTTTCCAGCTCGCTGGGGCGCCCCAGCGGGCCCACAAAGTCCTGCACGGCCTCGCCCGCCTTCAGGCTGTCGAGGATCATGGTGCCCGCGCCCACGATCTGGTAGATGATGGTCACGGTGCCTTTTTCGCGGTCGAAGTCGGAGATGGTGAGCGGGATGCGCTCCGAGTCCTCTTTCGCCCGCACGATGATAAACTGGCCCGGCTGGGCCTTTTTGGCCACCAGCGGCGCCTCTATCACCATTCGGCTCACGGTTGGGTTCAATGCTTCTTTTTCAACAATTTTGTACATGGATTCCCCGCTTTCTCCGGCAGGCAGGCGTGGCCGGCCCGTCCGGTTTATTCCTGTGCATGTGCGGCCAATAACATAACAGATGCCCCCCAAAGCAGGCGCTGGCCGGGGCCCGGCCGGGAAAGCTCCCGGCGCCGGCCCGTCCGCTGCCTGCCAGGCGGGTCAACACTTTTGCGCTCTATTTCCCCTTTATTTATACACCACCGATTCCGAGTTGATGGTGACGCTGTCGCCGTAGTAGTACCAGCAGCGGTACATGCCGTTGTCCACCACGGTGGCGGGCATGCCGTCCACCTCCACGGCGGTCAGGGCGTCGTCGTACAGCAGCCCGAACACCAGGAACTCCTTTTTATCGCTCGTCATGCCCGAGGCCATCCAAATGCCTTCCTTGTCGCTGGATGTCAGCGGCAGGTGGCCGGTGGCGTTCACCAGCCGGTAGCCGGAGGCCCCGCGCTCCAAAAGCGCACAGGCCAGCTCTTCGCCGCTGATGTAGAACAGCACCGAGCGGCGCCCGTCTCCGGGCAGGCTTACCTGCACGATCTCCTGCTGCACCGCATACACGCTGCCCGCCTGGCGGTTCACCGCCTCGGCGGCCGTGCGGTCGGCCCCCAGCGCAAACACGATGAACCAGGTGGCCAGCGCGGCCAGCAGCACACAGGCCACCGCCACAATCAGGTTCTCGCGCCGCGTCAGGCCCTTTTTTGCGGCGGCAGGCGGCGGCTCGGGCAGCTTGGGCGCAATGCCGGAAGGCACGCCAGAACGTTCGTTATCCATTCCAAAAGCCCCCCGTTTTTTGCGCTGAAAACACATGGTGGGAATATCCGCACCCCAGACTTAAATAGAATAGCACATTTTTCCACAATGCGCAATAATGTCCGGGTATGGGGTTATCCCTGATGGACCGGCCTATTTCAGCACGGCGCCCTCGTCGGCGCCGGCCACCAGCCGGGCATAGCGCGCCAGCCAGCCGGTGGTGTAGCTGGGCGCCGGGGCCGCCCAGGCCGCGCGGCGTTTTTCCATCTCGTCCGCCGTTATCTCCACATCCAGCTTGCCGGCGGGAATGTCGATGGCGACCGTATCGCCCTCTTGGATGAGGCCGATGGCCCCGCCGCCGGCGGCCTCGGGGCTCACGTGGCCAATGGACGCCCCGCGCGAGGCGCCGGAAAAGCGCCCGTCGGTGATCAGCGCCACCTCTTTGTCCAGCCGCATGCCCGCCAGCGCCGAGGTGGGGTTCAGCATCTCCCGCATGCCGGGGCCGCCGCGCGGCCCCTCGTAGCGGATCACCACCACGTCGCCGGGCTTGATGTCGCCGCGGTAGATGGCGTCGATGGCCGCGTCTTCGCCGTCGAACACGCGCGCCGGGCCTTTGTGTACCAGCATCTCGGGCGCCACGGCGCTCTGCTTCACCACCGCGCCGTTTTGGGCGATGTTGCCCCACAGCACGGCGATGCCGCCGGTGGCGGAATAGGGGTCGGCCACCGGGCGGATGACGGCCTCGTTTTTGTTTTTCACCCCGGCAAGGTTCTCGGCCACGGTTTTGCCGGTGCAGGTCATCAGTGTGGTGTCCAGCTTGCCGGCCGCGGCCAGCTGCGCCATGATGACCGGCACGCCGCCCGCGGCGTCGAAGTCCTGGATGTGCGCGGGCCCGGCCGGGGCCAGGTGGCACAGGTTCGGTATCTTTGCGTTCAGCGCGTTGATGTCTGCCAGTGTCAGCGGTACGGCGGCCTCTTTGGCAATGGCCAGCAGGTGCAGCACGCTGTTGGTGCTGCAGCCCATGGCCATGTCGCAGGCCATGGCGTTTTGCAGCGAGGCGCTGTTGATGATGTCGCGGGTTTTGATGTCTTGCTGCACCAGCTGCATGATCTGCATGCCGGCGCGCTTGGCCAGCTGGGTGCGCTTGGCGCTGATGGCCGGGATGGTGCCGTTGCCCGGCAGCGCGATGCCGATGGCCTCCGACAGGCAGTTCATGGAGTTGGCGGTGTACATGCCCGCGCACGAGCCGCAGCCCGGGCACGAGTTCTCTTCGATCTCGCACAGGCGCGCGTCGTCTATCAGCCCGGCCTTGTAGGCGCCCACGGCCTCGAAGGTCTGCGAGAGGCTCACCTCTTCGCCGCCCACAACGCCCGCCATCATCGGCCCGCCGCTCACCACCACGGCCGGCAGGTTCAGCCGCGCCGCCGCCATGATCATGCCCGGCACGATCTTGTCGCAGTTGGGCACCAGCACCAGCCCGTCGAAGCCGTGGCTCTTGGCCATGGTCTCCACGCTGTCGGCAATCAACTCGCGCGAGGGCAGCGAATACTTCATGCCCTCGTGGCCCATGGCAATGCCGTCGCACACGCCGATGGACGGCACCAAAATGGGCGTGCCGCCGGCCATGCGCACCCCGGCCTTCACGGCCTCGGCCAGCTTGTCCAGATGGATGTGCCCGGGCACCACCTCGGAAAAGGCGCTCACCACGCCGATCAGCGGGCGCGCCAGCTCCTCGGGGGTGTAGCCCATGGCAAAAAACAGGCTGCGGTTGGGCGTGCGCTCCACGCCCGTCGTCACATGGCGGCTGTGCTCTTTCATCGGTGCCATCTCCCACAAGTGTTATTTAAGGAATAGTATGTATATAAGGCGGTGTTTACTTCTTCAGCCACGACATCATGTCGCGCAGCTCCTTGCCGGTCTTCTCCAGCGGCTGGTCGGCCTCCATGCGGCGGCTGGCCAAAAAGCGCGCCTTGCCGCCCGGGCCCATCTCCTGCACGAACTCGCTGGCGAAAGAGCCGTTTTGGATGTTCGTGAGCACCCTTTTCATCTCCTTGCGCGTCTCGTCGGTGATGATGCGCGGGCCGGTGATGTAGTCGCCGTATTCGGCGGTGTTGGAGATGGAATAGCGCATGTAGCCAAAGCCGCCCTCGTTGATCAGATCGACGATGAGCTTCATCTCGTGGATGCACTCGAAGTAGGCCATCTCCGGCTCGTACCCGGCCTCCACCAGCGTCTCGAAGCCGGCCTTCATCAGCGCGGTGACGCCGCCGCACAAAACGGCCTGCTCGCCGAACAGGTCGGTCTCGGTCTCCTCTTTGAACGAGGTCTCCAGAATGCCCGCGCGCCCGGCGCCGATGCCGGCGGCATAGGCCAGCGCGTAGTCGCGCGCGCGGCCGGTGTAGTCCTGGTGCACGGCGATGAGGCTGGGCACGCCCGCGCCCGCCAGATACTGGCTGCGCACGGTGTGGCCCGGGCCCTTCGGGGCCACCATGCCCACGTCCACGTTGGCCGGCGGGGCAATTTGCTGGAAGTGGATGTTGAACCCGTGCGCGAACAGCAGCATGTTGCCCTCGGCCAGGTTCGGCTCCACCGATTCTTTATACACGGTGGGGGCCACCTCGTCCGGCACCAGCAGCATGATCAAATCGCCCGCCTTCGCGGCGTCCGCGGCGTCGGCCACGTCCAGCCCGGCCGCCTCCACCTTTTTCCACGTCTCCGAGCCCGGCCGCGCGCCCACGATCACCTTCACGCCGGACTCCTTCAGGTTTTGCGCGTGTGCGTGCCCCTGGCTGCCAAAGCCGATGATGGCCACGGTCTTGTTGTCCAAAATCCCCAGGTTGCAGTCCTTGTCGTAATACTTTTTAATCATGTCTTCGCTCCTTTATCTTTCTTCCTGCCCTTGTTATCCCTGCTGGTTTGCCGCATTTTCCCCGGTGGTTCGCCGTTTGAAACGTGCGCATTTATTATACACAAAACCGCGCCGCCAAACAATGCCCAC
>JBFXKS010000021.1:0-13026 GCA_050173515.1 Oscillospiraceae bacterium
CAGTACCACCGCTATTCCCAACATCATTTGATTTTATTTACCGCTTCCAACATCGGAGCGGTGTCAATTTCTTTGTGGATATATCGCTCCGTGGTGGAGAACCTCGTGTGCCGCAGCCGTGGCCAGAGCTGCGCCTATCCGTGCGCTTGTCCAAAGATGGATATTAATTCCACCTTCCCCCAGCTATGCACGCCCGCCGCCATCCCTACACCCCATACAGCCGAAGCTGGCCGGTGCTGGTGCCGCAGTACAGCGTTCCGTCCTTGAATGCGACGCCCTGCACATGTGCGCTGGGCTCGGTGCCGTCGCCCAGGTACACGGTGTCCTTCCACACTTCGTAGTCCATCCTGAAAACGCCCGCCGCCACATCCGAGCTCGGCCTTGCGGCGCCCAGCACATACCCGGCGTGGCCCAGGCCCATATACAGCACCCCGTCAACAAATTGGCAGTCCTGTACCACCTCATAGGGGGCATGTTGCCTGTAGGCTTCAACAACACGGTATGTGCCGTTGTATGCGCCGTCTGCGGTGGCGGCACCCGAGCCCATCTCAAAGATGTTTACCCCGCGGCCCAGCTGTATTTTGTACGCGTCCCTGCCGTCGTTGCTCAACAAATACGTTGGGGCGGCTGACGGGCTCTGTTGGTAATTGCAGACAGAGAAATACAGCCCCTTGTTTGCGTAGGGCAGACGTTGGTTCAACCATTCGGGGTCGAGTTCATTTGCAGTCTCAAGTTTGAACGTGTATTTCACGCGAAAGGTGGCTGAGGGTCTGCCTACCGCCGAGATCACTCCATCCCTTATGGTAATATTGACGTTATTTGTTGAAATGCTGTCGTCCACTTCCATGAACAGGTTCTTGCCGGTGGCGGTGAGTATGCCGCCGGTCATGTCGCCGGGCACCTCAATTTCCACCACCGCGGCTTTTGGTTCCGCCGCCGGGGTTTCCGTTACCCAGCCTACGCCGTCGGTCACATAGATTTCCACGGGGGTATCCCCCGGCTCTGGGCAGTACGTGGGACTGGTGTACAGCTTGCCGGTGGCCTCGTCGATGCGCACCGGCTGGGTGTCACCACTTTGGATGGCGTCGGCTTTGATGCCGCCAAGGGCGGTGCTTGTGGCTTGTGGTAAGGTGTAGCCGCCCGTATTGTGCAGCTGAACTATCTCGTCACCCACCATGTTCAGGATGGACAGGTAGTCGCCCTTGTCTTCGGGTTCGCCATACCATGCGTTGCCCGCCAGCTGCCCGACAGGGTCCGGCCAGGGCGGCGGGGACGCCTCACTCGCATCGATCGACGGGCGGAACAACAGCCCCACCACATTGGAATGTTCTGTCTCTTCGTCGTCCCGCACGAATGCCACCTGTATTTCAAGCTTTGTCCACTGGGTAAACACGCGCGAAATGAGCAGCTGGTTGCCCTGCCCCAGGCTCTCCCTGCACTGCAGCATGCCGCCCGGTGCCTGGATATACAGCACCAATTCGTCGCCTTCCCGCCCTTTGGGCCGCACAAATTCAACCTTCTGTGCATTGTGGTCATACTGGCTGCCGATCTGTTTTACATCAGGCGTTGTCCTCAGTATCCTGTCCGTCTCAGAAATAACGAATACAAATGTATCCACCACTTCACCTCTCCTTCTTCTTTTGGTTTTGTCCCCATCGGCCTTCTCCGGCCGCCACATCCACAAACCGGCCACCCGGTGCTTTCGGCTCTGCAAAATCACCCAAATATCAACTTCGCGGCTTGTTATTCACATTCTATAGCGGGGCCTGGCTTCCGGCGGTACGCATTATTATCACGCCAATAAAAAAAGCGCCCCTTGGGGGCGCACCACATAAAACAGGCTGGGTTTCCCCTTCAGCCTGCAGTAAACTTCGAACCAAAAAATGGCGGGTGTGAGCAGCGTGCACGAAAAAACGGCAAGAGCCGGTGGCCCCCAAGACTACAGGGCGCCGCACCCCGCCCAACGCGCCGCTTTCACGGCCAACATATTTTTATTCGGCACATCCTTTACGAGGCGCATGGCTATTCGGTTTGTCCCTTCTCGCGCTTTTTATCGAAGGACCCCAGGCCTGTCAGCTTGTTTCTCATCCGCTTCAAAAAAGACCCCAGCGCCGTGCCGCAGGAGACAATGGATAAAATAGCCGCATGGGAAAAACATCCTTTTGATGTTGTGTTTGTGGGTGACGACTGGAAGGGGACCGAGACCTGGAACAAGCTGGAAGCAGATTTCGGCGCCCGCGGGGCAGACGTTGTCTATTTCCCTTATACCGCGGGGACCTCCTCCACATTACTGGCCGAGAAACTGACCAAGCTTTGAAGAATCTTCTCTGCTCGCGCTGCACACAGCCAAAAAGGTCGCAGGCAAATGCCTGCGACCTTTTTTTGGTGACCCGTCGGCGGCTCGAACGCCGGACCCTCTGCTTAAAAGGCAGATGCTCTGCCAGCTGAGCTAACGGGTCGTGTTCCATCGGCCGGTGCGCCTTGCGGCACGCCCGGTCAGCCCTCCAATTATAGCAACCGCAAACAGGGGTTGTCAAGGCGCTTTTTCAATGAGATGGCCCCCTGTTCCCACACATAAAAGGACCCCCGGCTGCGTCTTGCTGCCGGGGCCCCGTCATTCACTGCTTTTCTTTTCTCTAGTACAGGTTGCTCACCTTGTCCAGCGCACTGTAGTATGCGCCCTCCTCAACCGTCAGCGCTTTTCGCAGCTCCTCTGTCTTTTCGTTCACCAGCCGGGTGATGGTATTGGCGATCAGCTCATCCCGCCGGCCCTCTGTCTCTTCGGTGTTCAGCGGCACGCGCATAATGATATGGTACCCATAGCTGCTGGCAACGGGCTTCGAGATCTCGCCCACCGTCAGCTTCATCGTCGCTTTGTAAAACGCATCCTCCATCTGCCCTTCGCCAAAGGTGTAGCCCTCTTCCGGCTGGCCCTCGGTGTCCTCGTCATACTTCAGGCGCATGTCCTCAAAGGCGGCCGCCGGGTCCTCTTTCTGCATGATCTGCTTGTACATGTTCTCGGCGGTGCGGGCCGTGTCGGCGTTCGGGCCGGCCTGGTTCACGTCTGTGATGATGCCCGCACTGATCAGGATGTGCTTGGCGGTGGCCACCGTCTCTTCAAAGAGCTTGTCACCCTCCTCTTCCAGCAGCTTATCCTGATAGGCCGTTTGGGCCTTCTGGGCCAGTCGCTGGAATTCCGTGATCCTCAGATACTGCGCCTCGTCCGCGAAGTGCATCTGCTCCAGCTGCTGTGGGAACGCGGCACCATAGGTTTCTTTTTGGCTTTCCAGCGTTGAATTTATCTCTTCATAGTCCGTGTCGTCCAGCTCGATGCCCTCCTGCTCGGCATAGGCCAGCCAGGCATAGTTGCTCAGCAGCTCCAGCTCGGTGGAATACTGCATCAAAAAGGCCTTCTCGCCGTCGGGGTCGTTGTCCCACTCGATGTCTCCGTAGGAATAGGCCACCGCGTCCTTGTTCACCAGATAGTAGTGCCGGTAGTCCTCAAAAGACACCTCATGGCCCTCAACAGTCAGCATCGCGCCGGGGTTCTCCACCCTGTCGCCATTCACATACAGGCCAGGCTCCGGATCTGTTGGGGCGGTGCTGGCCGTCCAGAAAGCGACACCGGCCACCAGCCCGATAACCAGGACCACCACCAGCCCCAGTGAAATGATTTTCAACGGCTTAGACATAGGCTATCCTCCTGCACCCGCCAAAACACGCCGCCGCACGTATGTTGGCGGCTTTTTCGGCGGGGTCTTGTTTCATCAATGATTCATTATACATCAAGCGCACCGAACAAAACAAGCCGCCCGCGCCATTTTCCATACAAATTTCATCACTTTCCTTTAATATGACGATGCCGTGGCCGCCGGGGGCATGGTGCAAAAGGCCGGTTTGCGCTATAATAGAAAACCACAGGCAGCAGGGAGGCAAGCGATGCGGACAGTGGATGTGGCAGAGATAACGAAAACGGTGGCCCGGCTGTGCATCGAGGCCAACATGGCCCTGCCCCCGGACGTTTTAGCCGCGCTGGAAAACGCGCACCGGCACGAGCCCTGGCCCCTCGCCACCAATGTGCTGGCCGAAATGCTGCAGAACGTACAGGTGGCCAAAGACGCCCCGCTGCCCATCTGCCAGGACACCGGCATGGCCTGCGTTTTTGTGGAACTGGGCCAGGAGGTGCACCTGGTGGGCGGCGCACTGGAAGATGCCGTGAACGCGGGTGTGCGGCAAGGCTATGCCAACGGGTATCTGCGCAAAAGCATCGTGGCCGACCCGCTGCGCCGCACCAACACCGGCGACAACACCCCCGCCGCCCTCAGCGTGCGGCTGGTGCCGGGCGACGCACTCGCTCTCACGGTGGTGCCCAAGGGCTTCGGCAGCGAAAACATGAGCCGCCTGGCCATGCTGGCGCCGGCCGACGGCCGCGAAGGCGTGGAGGACTTCATCGTGGAGACGGTGCGCCGCGCCGCGTCCAACCCCTGCCCGCCGGTGGTGGTGGGCGTGGGCATCGGCGGCAGCTTCGACAAGGTGGCCCTGCTGGCGAAGCACGCCCTGCTGCGCCCGCTGGATGTGCCCCACCCGGATGCCTACTACGCCGAGATGGAGACCCAGCTGCTCGGGCGCATCAACGCGCTGGGCATCGGCCCGGCCGGCTACGGCGGGCGCACCACGGCACTGGGCCTCTCCATCGAGGCGGCCCCCACCCACATTGCCGGGCTGCCGGTGGCGGTGAACATCTCCTGCCATGTCACCCGCCGCGCCAGCGCCACATTGTAAACCACGCCGAAAAGGAGCACCGTCATGGCCATCACCCTCTCCACACCGCTGGACAAAACCGTGCTTGCCACCTTGCGCGCCGGAGACAACCTGTATCTTTCCGGCACGCTGTACACCGCGCGTGACGCCGCCCATCGCCGCCTTGCTGAGATGATCGCCGCCAGGCAGCCGCTGCCCTTTCCCCTGGCCGGCGCCTGCATATACTATGCCGGGCCCACCCCGGCGGCGCCGGGGCGGGCGGTGGGGTCCATTGGCCCCACCACCGCCGGCCGCATGGACGCCTTCACCCCCGTGCTGCTGCAGCGCGGGCTGGCTGGCATGGTGGGCAAGGGCGTGCGCAGCCCCACCGTGCTAAAAGCCATGCGCGAGGCCGGCGCCGTTTATTTCGGCTTCATCGGCGGGGCGGGGGCCTTGGCCAGCGCCTGTGTCACCGCCTGCGAGGTCATCGCCTTTGAAGACCTTGGCAGCGAGGCCGTGCGCCGCTTGCAGGTGGCACACTTTCCCCTCACCGTGCTGGCCGACACCGTCGGCGGAGACCTGTACCACCAGGGCCCCGCCGCCTTTTTGGAAAGCCTTGCATAGCCGCGGCGCAAAAGTGTTATTTGATTGTCAGCCAAGCCGCTTTTGTGTATAATATCGGGGGTCTGTTTTTAGGTTAAACCCCGGCCGGAAGGACGAACTGTTTTTGAAAAGCGAAAAAACCAACGCCATGCGCCTGCTCGAGCGCCTGAAAATCCCCTACCAGCCGCAACACTACGCGGTGGAGGACGGCGCCATCGACGGCCTTGCCGTCGCGGCCAAGACCGGGCGCGACCCGCAGCAGGTCTATAAGACGCTGGTGGCAAAAGGCGCCTCCGGCGCCGTGCTGGTCTTTTGCATCCCGGTGGCGCAAGCGCTCAACCTCAAGCAAGCGGCCAAAGCGGCCGGCGAAAAAAGCCTGGCCATGGCGCCGCTGGCGCAGATCACCCCGCTCACCGGGTACGTCCGGGGCGGGGTCAGCCCGCTGGGCATGAAAAAGGCCTACCCGGTCTATCTCTACGCCGACGCACTGCAACAGCCGCACATCTTGGTCAGCGGCGGGCGCATCGGCCTGCAGATCGAGCTCGCCCCGCAAGATCTCATCCGCGCGGTGAACGCCACCCTCTTCGGCCCATGGCGTTCCATCCCCTGGGCGCGCGCCTGTGGTCACCCCTCAAACCCGTTTTCAGATTGGAAGCGTGACGAATGACGAATGAAAGCATTTTGCTGGTCATCGGCCTGTTGATCGCCATCGATGTCATCACGGTGGTCATTGCTTTGGTGCAAAAAGGCATGCGCCGGGTCACCAAGGCCTTTTTTGCGTTCAGCCTCTGTGTCATCGGCTGGCTCGCCAGCGACTTTGCCTACTACGCTGCCAGCAATCGCAGCGCCATCATGTACCTGTTCAACCTCAAGTTCCCCTTCGTCGCCTTCATGCCGGTGGCCCTGCTCGTCCTCATCATGCGCTTTTATCGCCTGGACGACAAGATCACCAGAAAATTCATCGTTCTTCTCTCCATTTTGCCCCTCATCACCTCGGTGCTGGCGCTCACCAGCCCGCTGCATCCGTTCATCCGCAGCGAGCAGGCGCTTTTGGCCGTCGACCCGTTGCACCTGATGCACCGGGTGCGGGGCGTTTGGTTCTGGGTCCACACCGTCTACAGCTACGCGCTCACCATCCTCAGCGCCGTGGTGGTGCTCACCCAGCACAAAAAGCTGCCCAGCGGCTACCGCGCGCCTTCGGTGGTGCTGGTCATCGCCATGGTCATCAACCTGCTGGCCAACCTCTCGGCGCTCACCTTTGCAAGCGACAACCCCCTCGACTTCTCCCTCGTGGGCGTTGGGGTGGCGCTGGTCTTTGTCTACGTGGCGGTGGCCACCAGCACCAAAACCGACCTGCTGGAAATAGCCCGCGACGAGATCTTCAACTATCTTGAGGAGTACGTCTTCATCCTGGACTTGCACCAGCAGGTGCTGGAGGCCAACCTCACCGGCCGCCGCTGGCTCACCCAGCTGGGCCTCGCGCTCGACTTCCCCTTCCCCTTTGCCCGCGTGTTCGACGTGCTGCGCAGCAAGGGCACCACCATCCGCGAGAACGCCCAGCAGGAGGCCGGCACCGACATCTACTACTCCTACGGCGACCGCGGCGTCGTTTACAACATGACCGACCGCTTTGTGCTGGACCGCCGGGGCGTGCCCATGGGCGTGTACACCACTTTGGTAGACATCACCCGCTACAAGGCCGTCATCGACCAGCTGGAGAAGGCCGTGGAGATCGACCCGCTCACCGGCCTTGCCAACCGCCGCGTGTTCGAGCAGCTGAAGGACAAGTACAACGAGGAGCAAACCATGCCGCTGGCCGTGGTGCTGGGCGACGCCAACGGCCTGAAACGCGTGAACGACACCCTGGGCCACCAGCAGGGCGACCTTCTGCTGCGTCTGTTGGCCCAGCAGCTGCGCCAGTGCGCGCCGCCAGACAGCACGGTGGCCCGTATCGGCGGCGACGAGTTCGTGATACTGATGCCCGGCCAAACCGAGGAGGGCGCCACCAAATTCATCAAAAGTGTCGAGTGGGACCTCGCCTCCAAAACCGGCTACAGCTTCAAACCCTCCATTGCGCTGGGCTATGCCGAACGCACCTGGGTGGAGGACGGCCTCGAGACAGTGGATTCGCTCATCCACCGGGCCGACGTGGCCATGTATCGCCGCAAGGAAAACGACCGCCGCGCCTCGCGGCGCTGAGCAAAGCAGGAGCATCCCGTTATGTGGAAAGAATCATACCGTATCGGCATCGACCAGATCGACCAGCAGCACAAGCAGCTGGTGGAAACACTGGCCGACCTTTTGGCGGCCATCGACGACCCCAGCCAGGATGCCAAGAAAAACTGCGCGCTCACCATCGACTTTCTGAAAAGCTATGCGGTGGTTCACTTCAACACCGAGGAGGCCTATCAGGAAAAAATCCGCTTTGCCGAAGCCGAGCGCCACAAGGCCCTGCACGATGAATTTAAAACGCAGTTGCACACTTATGAGCTGGCCCTCATCCGCAGCGACTACGCCCGCGAGGACATCCAGGCCCTGTGCAGCTATTTGACGAAATGGTGGATTTACCATATTATCAAAGAGGACAAAAAAATGGGGGACGCCCCAAAGCTCGTGGTACTTTAGGTTTGGAAAGGGAAAACCGATGAAACGATTTCTGGCACTGATATTGACCGCCGCGCTGGCGCTGGCCTTTGCCGGCTGTGGGGAACAGCTCTCCGGCCCCATCGAACTCAAAATGAACTCGTCTATCCTCGACATGCTCATGCAGCAGGCCGGTATAGACGTCACCACCCTGTCCTCGCAAGAGGGCGTGCACTCCTTCACCTCCGAGGACGGCAACATCGCCGTGCTCACCATCAGTCCTGAATTTCACCAGCAACTGCTGAACGCCGCCTACTCTGCCATAGACGACGCCGTGTTCTCGGCCACCACCGAGGAGGGCGCCATAGCCAAAGAGGTGATCTACAGCGAGGACGGCACCGTGTTCGAGGTGATGGTGGACATCGCGGAGTTTGAGGAGCGCGGCGACGTCACGCTGTCTCTCGGCTTCTTTTTGTGCAGCGGCATGTATCAAAGCGTTCAGGGCGTCGCCGCCGATAAAATAAAGACCACCGTCCATTTCAAGGACGTCGCCACCGGCGGCATCATCGAGACCGTCGTCTACCCCCAAGGCGCCTAGCCATTGCGGAATCGAACGCCCCGGCCTTGTTTTTCTCAACGAAGGCCTTTTCGCGGCTTGCTTTTTTGCACCCCACGCGTTAAACTGTTGGAGTGGCCTTCACATGCAAGAGGGCTTTTGAGGAGGGATGCGATATGGCCTGGGGCAACGGGTGGTTGGCCGGGCATCCCATAGGCGGGGCCGGCACACGCCGGCAACCCACCTGCAGAAAACAAAGGCATCGGTGCACCTTCGCATCGCCGCCTTTTTTGTTTTAATCCATTGTTTCACGTTGTTTTTGTCCATTTGCCAAGCGGGCAGACACCCCGCAGCACACCGCACAGGAGGCACCTGCCATGAACCTGAAAGTCGCCCTCATCATGGGCAGCGACAGCGATCTGCCCATCGTACGCAAAGCCATAGACGAGCTCACCGCGCTGGGCATCGAATACGAGGCCCACGTGATGAGCGCGCACCGCACGCCCGCGGCCGCCGCGGCCTTTGCCGCCGGCGCCAAAGACGCCGGCTTCGGCGTCATCATCGCCGCGGCGGGCATGGCCGCCCACCTGGCCGGCGTGCTGGCCGCGCACACCACCCTGCCGGTCATCGGTATCCCCTGCAAGGGCGGCGCGCTGGACGGCCTGGACGCGCTATTGGCCACCGTGCAGATGCCCAGCGGCGTGCCCGTGGCCACCGTGGCGCTGAACGCCGGGGCCAACGCCGCGTTGCTGGCCGCGCAGATATTGGCGCTGGGCGACGAACGCCTGGCCGGGCTGCTGGCCCAGCGCAAGGCCGACATGCAAGCGGCCGTGCTGGAAAAAGACGCCCAGCTGCAGCAGCAGCTGTACAACTAAACCACACACCACCGCCAAAGGGGCACCCAACCATGCAAAAACGGGAACTGCTGTACGAGGGCAAGGCCAAAAAGGTGTTCGCCACCGATGACCCTGCATTGGTCATCGTGGACTACAAGGACGACGCCACCGCGGGCAACGGCGCCAAAAAAGGCACCATCGCCGGCAAGGGCCCCATCAACAACCGCGTCACCAACCACCTCATGCGGCTGCTGGAGCAAAACGGCGTGCCCACCCACTTCGTGCGCGAGCTCAGCGCCCGCGAAACGCTGGTGAAGCGGGTGCACATCATCCCGCTGGAGGTGCTGGTGCGCAACATCGTGGCCGGCAGCCTGGCCCGGCGCCTGGGCCTTGCCGAGGGCGTGCGCCTTGAGCGCACCGTGCTGGAATACTGCTACAAAAACGACGCGCTGGGCGACCCCATGGTGAACGAGAGCCACATTTTGGCCATGGGCTGGGCAGACGAACACGCGCTTGCCGCCATCAGCGGGATGTGCCTTGCCGTCAACGCCATTCTGGCTAAGACGCTCGAGGCCGCCGGCATCGAGCTCATCGATTTCAAGCTCGAGTTCGGCCGCACGGCGGACGGGCAGATCGTGCTGGCCGACGAGATCTCGCCCGACACCTGCCGCTTTTGGGACGCGCGCACGGGCGAAAAGCTGGACAAGGACCGCTTCCGCCGCGATTTGGGCGGCGTGGAGGCCGCCTATGAAGAAGTGTGCCGCCGCCTTTTGGGCACGGCCTAACGCAAACGAAACAACAGGCAACCACCAGGGGAGGGCAAGAACCATTGTTTGAAAAACCGAGGGAAGAATGCGGCGTGTTCGGCGTATACGACAGAGGCGAAGTGGAGAATATCGTCGGGCTGTGCTATTACGGGCTCTACGCCCTGCAGCACCGCGGGCAGGAGAGCTGTGGCATCGCCGTGAACGACAACGGCGTGGTCACCGCGTACCGCGATTTGGGCCTGGTGAACGAGGTGTTCACCAAGGAGGCGCTGGCCACCCTGGGCGACGGGCAGATCGCCATGGGCCATGTGCGCTATGCCACCACCGGCACACGCCGCCGTTCCAACGCCCAGCCGCTGGTCATCAACCACATCAAGGGCAGCATGACGCTGGCCCACAATGGCAACCTCACCAACGCGGCCGAGCTGCGTGAGGCGCAGGAGCTGCGCGGCGCCATCTTCCACACCTCCAGCGACACCGAGGTCATCGCCTACACCATCACCCAGCAGCGCCTGTCCACGCCCAGCATCGAGCAGGCGGTGGACGCCGCCATGGACCATTTGAAAGGCGCCTACTCCATCGTGCTCATGAGCCCCCGCAAGCTCATCGCCGCGCGCGACCCCATGGGCTTCCGCCCGCTGTGTATGGGCCAGATAGGCGAGAGCGTTGTCTTCGCCAGCGAGAGCTGCGCGCTGAACGCCGTGGGCGCCCGCTTCGTGCGCGACATCGAGCCGGGCGAGATCGTGGTGGCCACGCCAACCGGCGTGGAGAGCATCCGCACCCACTGCAACAAGGCCTCCTCGCTGTGCGTGTTCGAGTACGTCTACTTCGCCCGGCCAGACTCGGTGGTGGACGGCGCCAGCGTGCACGAGGCACGTGTGCGCGCGGGGCTGGCCCTGGCCGAGGAATACCCCATCGACGCCGACGTGGTCATCGGCGTGCCAGACTCCGGGCTGGACGCCGCGCTGGGCTACGCCCGCGGCAGCGGCATCCCCTACGGCATCGGCTTCCTCAAGAACAAATACATCGGGCGCACCTTCATCGCACCCACGCAAAGCCAGCGCGAAAACGACGTGCGCATCAAGCTGAACCCCATCGCCGCCACCGTGGCCGGCAAGCGCGTGGTCATGGTGGACGACTCCATCGTGCGCGGCACCACCAGCCTCAAGATCATCAAGCTGCTGCGCGAGGCCGGCGCCAAAGAGGTGCACATGCTGTTGTCCTGCCCGCCGTTTTTGTACCCCTGCTACTTCGGCACCGACATCGACTCGCGCGAGAACCTGATCGCCTACAACCACACCGTGGACGAGATCCGCGCCATCATTGGGGCCGACTCGCTGGGTTATCTGTCCATCGAGGCCCTCAGCGACTTGGCGCCCACCTGCAAGCGGGGCTTCTGCAACGGCTGCTTCACCGGCAACTACCCGGTGGCGCCGCCCGCCCGCAGCCAGAAAAGCAAGTTTGAAAAAAAGCTGCCGTCCGGCTTTTTAGGCGATGACACGGAGGACTAGCATGGAAAAAAGCCACAGCGAGAGCTACCGCGCCGCCGGGGTGGACATCACCGCCGGCTACGAGGCCGTACGCCGCATGGCCGCCCACGTGGAGCGCACCCGCACACCCGGCGTCATGGCCGGGCTGGGCGGCTTTGGCGGGCTGTTCGCGCCGGACCTTACCGGCATCAAAGAGCCGGTGCTGGTGAGCGGCACCGACGGCGTGGGCACCAAGCTGCGCCTGGCCTTTTTGATGGACAAGCACGACACCGTCGGCATCGACTGTGTGGCCATGTGCGTCAACGACATCGTCTGTGCCGGGGCCACGCCCCTGTTCTTTTTAGACTATATCGCCTGCGGCAAAAACGTGCCCGAGCGCATCGAGGCCATCGTGGCCGGCGTGGCCGAGGGCTGTGTGCAGGCCGGCTGCGCGCTGGTGGGCGGTGAAACCGCCGAGATGCCCGGCTTTTACAAAGAGGACGAATACGACCTGGCCGGCTTTTCCGTGGGCCTGGCCGACAAGGCCCGCCTGATGGACAACCGCGCCATGAAGGCGGGCGACGTGCTGCTGGCCTTTCCCAGCAGCGGCGTGCACTCCAACGGCTTCTCGCTGGTGCGCCGGGTGTTCCGGCTGGACGAAGACCCCGCCGCGCTGGGCGAGTACACCGGCACGCTGGGCCGCCCGCTGGGCGAGGTGCTGCTGGCGCCCACGCGCATCTATGTGAAGCCGGCGCTGGCGCTGATGGCCGAGGTGCCCGTGCTGGGCTTCTCCCACATCACCGGCGGCGGCTTTTTCGAGAATATCCCCCGCTGCATGCCCGAGGGCCTCAGCGTCCAAATCGACCTGACTGCTTTGAAGACCCCGCCCATCTTCACGCTCATCCAAGAGGTCGGCCACATCCCCCAGCGCGACATGTTCAACACCTTCAACATGGGCGTGGGCCTGTGCGCCATCGTGCCCGAGGAACGCGCCCAGCGCGCGCTCCAGACCCTGCGAGACGCCGGCGAAGCGGCCTACGTGCTGGGGCATGTGGTGCCCGGGGACGCAGGGGTGCTTTTGTGAGGCGGGTGGCGGTGCTGGTCAGCGGCGGCGGCACCAACCTGCAGGCCCTCATCAACGCGCGCGACGCCGGGCACTTGCCCCACGCCCGGCTGGTGCTGGTGCTCTCGTCCAACCCCGAGGCCCATGCGCTGAAACGCGCCGAGCACGCCGGCATCCCGGCGCGGGTGGTGGCGCGCAAGGCGCTGGACGACGACGCCTTCGACGAGGCCCTTTTGCAGGCGCTGCAAAGTCACCGCATCGACCTGGTGGTGCTGGCCGGCTTTTTGTCCATCGTCGGCCCGCGGGTGCTGGCGGCCTACGCCGGCCGCATCGTGAACGTGCACCCCAGCCTCATTCCGGCCTTTTCCGGCCCCGGTTTCTACGGCCTGCGCGTGCACGAGGCCGCGCT
>JBFXKS010000022.1:0-13024 GCA_050173515.1 Oscillospiraceae bacterium
GCCGGCGGCAGCTGGGCGCGGCGCTGTTCACGCCAAACGGCGTGGCCGGGCTGGTGTTCTACCTGGCGCTGGTGCTGCTGGTGGCCGACGGCATGATGCTGCACACCGGCGCCACGGGCGGCTGGTGGTATGTGCCCTTTCTGGTGGTGCTGCCGCTGGTGCTCATGTACTTCCAGCAGCCGCTCATCCAGCTGGTGGACACCGGCAAAGTGCACATCGAGAGCGTGTTCGACCTGCTGGTGGGCGGCTTTTTCGAGATGTTTGTGACGCTGCTGGAGTACTTGGCCAACACGGTGAGCTTTTTGCGGGTGGGCGGCTTTGTGCTGGCGCACGCCGGCATGATGAGCGTGGTGCTGACACTGGCCAACATGGCCGGGGCCGGCCCGCTCTACTACGTGGTGATGGCTTTTGGCAACATCTTCGTCATCTGCCTCGAGGGGCTCATCGTGGGCATCCAGGCGCTGCGCCTGAACTACTACGAGGTGTTCAGCCGCTTTTACGAGGCGGATGGCGAACCGTTCGAGCCGCTGGTGCTGGTGCCAGACACCACGGTGCTGTAGGCCGGCGGGGCTTTCTCCATACATCAATAAAAACGACGGGTAAATCAACGACAGCGGAGGCGAAGGACATGAAATCGATGAAAATGTTTGGCCGGGTGTGCTTTCTGGTGGGGCTTTTGGGGGCGTTGTTCTGCCTGCTGGGCACGGTGGTGTACGGCGCCGAGGCAGACGCCGCCAGTGCCGCAGCCGACGGCTTTGCCTCGGGCATGGCCTACATCGGCGCGGCGCTGTCCACCGGCATCGCGGCCATCGGCGGCGGCATCGCGGTGGGGGCCGGGGCGCCGGCGGCCATCGGCGCGCTCACCGAGGACTCCAAGACCTTCGGCAAGGCGCTCATCTTCGTGGCGCTGGGCGAGGGCATCGCGCTGTACGGCATGCTCATCTCCATCTTGATACTGAACAAGGTGTAGCAGGGCATGAAATACTTTTTGGTCAGCGACAACATCGACACCCTGGCCGGCATGCGCATGGTGGGGGTAAACGGTGTGGTGGTGCACAGCGAGGCCGAAGTACGCGATGCCATCGAGCGCGCAGCCGCCGATGCCGACATCGGGCTGGTTTTGGTGACCAGCAAGCTGTTCCAGGCCTACAGCCCCATGATCTTCCACTACAAGCTGCACCGCCGCCGGCCGTTGATTGTGGAGATGCCGGACCGCCACAGCAGCGACAACGTGGCCGACAACATCCGCCACTACATCGAGCAGGCCGTGGGCATCAAGATTTGAGGTGAGGGGCATGGATGCGTTTGAACAACTGGAGATGCAGCGGGAGGCGTCGTTCCGGGACGCGGTGATGGACGCAGCCAAGGCCCAGAGCGAGGCCATCGTGCAAAAGGCGCGCGCCGAGGCCGAGGCCGCGCTGCGCGCCGCCCGCCAGCAGGGCGCCGCCGCCCGGCCCGAAAGCGACGACGAACGCCGCGCCGAGGCCCTGCGCGAACACAGCACCGCCCTGCTGAAAGCAAAGCAGGAGGTGCTGGCCGCGCGCCAAAGGCTGGTGGATGGCCTGTTTGCCGAGGTGAGGCAGCGGCTTTCCGATTTTGCCGCAAGCGATGCCTACCCGCCGTGGCTGGCCCAAAAGCTGGCCGCCCGCGCGGCGCAGGCGCAGGACGGCCAGCCCGTGGAGGTTTTTGTGCGCCCGGCCGACATGGCGCACGCCGCGCTGCTGCAAAAGGCGCTGCCCGGCTGCACCGTGCGGCCAAACGCAGACATCGCCCTGGGCGGCGCGCGGGTGCAAAGCGGGCGGCTGCTATACGACGACACGCTGGACGCCGCCCTGCAGGCCGAGCGTGAGGCCTTCACCCGCACCAGCGGGCTCAGCCTGTAAATGCCCGAGAGTCTTCCCTGAAAGGAGGCGCGCCAAACGTGGCGGATGTCATCTATTCGATAAACGGGCCAGTGGTGACCGTGGCGCACACCGCCCACTTTCGCATGCTGGAGATGGTGCATGTGGGCAAGGCCGCCCTGGTGGGGGAAGTCATCGCCGTGAACGAGGCGGCCACCACCATCCAGGTGTACGAGAACACCGCCGGGCTCACCGTGGGCGAAAAGGTGGTGGGCAGCGGCGCGCCGCTGTCGGCCACGCTGGGCCCCGGCATTTTGCAGAACATCTTCGACGGCATCGAGCGGCCGCTGGAACAAATGGAGCAGCAGAGCGGCGCGTTCATCGCCACGGGCCTTTCCGTGCCCAGCCTGGACGAGGCCAAAAAATGGGACGTGACGATGCAGGTGAAAGTGGGCGATGCCGTGGCCGGCGGCGCCATTTTTGCCACCTGCCCCGAGACGCCCGTCATCCAGCACCGCAGCCTGGTGCCGCCGCACCTTTCTGGCCGCGTGAGCTGGGTGGCCGAAGACGGCGCCTACACCATCACCCAGCCGCTTTTGCGCCTGGTGGACGCCGCCGGCGCCGAGCACGAAGTTTGCCTGGCCCAAAAATGGCCCATCAAGACCCCGCGGCCCACCGCCAGGCGCGAGGCGATCGCCAAACCACTGGTGACCGGCCAGCGGGTGATCGACACGTTGTTCCCCATCGCCAAGGGCGGCACGGCGGCCATCCCGGGCGGCTTTGGCACCGGCAAAACCATGCTGCAGCACCAGCTGGCCAAGTGGAGCGACGCCGACATCGTGGTGTATGTGGGCTGCGGCGAGCGCGGCAACGAGATGACGCAGGTGCTGGAGGAGTTCTCGCAGCTGACCGACCCCAAAAGCGGCCGCCCGATGACCGACCGCACCGTGCTCATCGCCAACACCTCCAACATGCCGGTGGCCGCGCGCGAGGCCTCCATCTACACCGGCGTCACGCTGGCGGAATACTACCGCGACATGGGCTACGACGTGGCCGTGATGGCCGACTCCACCAGCCGCTGGGCCGAGGCCTTGCGCGAGATCTCGGGCCGGCTGGAGGAGATGCCCGCCGAGGAGGGCTTCCCCGCCTATCTGCCCAGCCGCCTGGCCGGCTTTTACGAGCGGGCCGGCACCACGCTGAACCTGAACGGCTCTGCCGGTAGCGTCAGCATCATCGGGGCGGTGAGCCCCCAGGGCAACGACTTTTCCGAGCCGGTGACCCAGAACACCAAGCGCTTCGTGCGGTGCTTTCTGGCGCTGGACAAGCAGCTGGCCTATGCCCGGCACTACCCGGCTGTGGACTGGACCACCAGCTACAGCGAGTACGACGAGGACCTGGCGCCCTACTACCGCACGCAGGTGGGCGAGGACTGGCCCGCCTTGCGCGGCCGCCTGATGGCGCTGCTGAGCGAAGAGGCCGCCCTGCAGGAGGTGGTGAAGCTGGTGGGGCCCGACGTGCTGCCCGACGGGCAAAAGCTGACTTTGGAAGTCGCGCGCGTCATCCGCACCGGGTTTTTGCAGCAGAATGCCACCCACGCCGAGGACACCTTTGTGCCGCTGGAAAAACAACTGATGATGATGCGCATCATTCTGTACCTGTACGACCGCGCGCGCCAGATGCAGGAGGACGGCGTTGCGGTGAGCGACATGCAGAGCACCGGCCTGTTCGATAAGCTGGTGAAGATGAAGTACGACATACCGAACAACGATTTGCAGCGCTTCGACGACTATTACAAGGACATCGACGCGGCGTGCACACAGCTGGAGAGCCAGCAGGCGGCGCGCGCGGCGCACAGCTGATGAAGGCGAGGTGACGAGATGGCGATGGAATACCGGGGCCTTGGCGAGATAAACGGGCCGCTGGTGGTATTGGACGGCGTCTCGGGCGCCTTCAGTGAAGAGATGGTGGCGCTGGTGGCGCCCGGCCCCGACGGCCAGGAGCACCAGCGCCTGGGCCGCGTGGTGATGCTGGAGGGCGAGCGCGCCGTGGTGCAGGTGTTCACCGGCACCAGCGGCCTTGGGCTGGATGCGGTGAACACGCGCTTCACCGGCCGGCCGCTGGAGATGCCGCTGGCCGCCGAGATGCTGGGGCGCATCTTCGACGGCTCGGGCCGGCCCATCGACGGCTTTGGCCCGCTGTATCCCGAGGCGCTGCGCGACGTGAACGGCAGCGCCATCAACCCCGTGAGCCGCAGCTACCCGCGCAACACCATCCACACCGGCATCTCCTCCATCGATACCCTGCTCACGCTCATCCGCGGGCAAAAGCTGCCCATCTTTTCAGGCAGCGGCATGAGCCACAACAAGCTGGCCGCGCAGATCGTGCGGCAGGCGCAGGTGGGCGGCGAGGAGGACTTTGCGCTGGTGTTCTGCGCCATGGGCGTCACGCAGGACGTGGCCAACTATTTCCGTCAGAGCTTTGAGGAGAGCGGGGCGCTCTCACGTGTGGCGATGTTCGTGAACCTGTCGGGCGACCCCATCGTGGAGCGCATCCTCACGCCGCGCTGCGCGCTCACCGCCGCGGAGTATCTCGCGTTCGACAAAGGGCTGCACATCCTGGTGGTGATGACCGACATGACCAGCTATGCCGAGGCCCTGCGGGAGTTTTCGTCCTCACGCGGGGAGATACCGGGGCGCAAGGGTTATCCCGGCTATCTCTACTCCGACCTTGCCAGCCTGTACGAGCGGGCGGGCGTTTTGAAAGGCCGCAAGGGCAGCGTGACCCAGCTGCCCATCCTGACCATGCCCAACGACGACATCACCCACCCGGTGCCGGACCTCACCGGCTACATCACCGAGGGGCAGATCGTGCTGGACCGCACGCTGGACCAGATGGGCATCTACCCGCCGGTGAGCGTGCTGCCCAGCCTCTCGCGCCTGATGAAGGACGGCATCGGCGAGGGCTACACCCGCGCCGACCACCAGGACCTGGCCAACCAGCTGTTCGCTTCTTATGCCAAGGTGGGCGACGCACGCGGGCTGGCCAACGTGATCGGCGAAGAGGAGCTGAGCGAGGCCGACCGGCAGTATCTGGCCTTCGGCAAGGCCTTCGAGGAACAGTTTTTGAACCAGGGCCAGCAGACAGCGCGCACGCTGGACGAGAGCCTGGACCTGGGCTGGCAGCTGCTGGGGCTTTTGCCACGCGCCGAGCTGGACCGCGTGGACGAGGCGCTGCTGGACGAAAAGCTGGCCCCGGCGCCGCCCACGGCTGCGGCTGTGCCGAAAGGCCCCGCGGGCACACCGGAAGATGCCCTGCCAAAGGCTGCCGACGCCGAGCTCACGCCCGAGCCCGGGGCACAAACGCCGGCGGATGCATCTCCTGGGCAGGGCCCGGCAGATGAGGCGTGACCCGGCGGCCGTATTCCATGCAGAACGGAGGTGTGTGCAGTGGCAGAGCAAATCTCCCCGACCAAGGCCAATTTGCTGGCCGCCCAGAAGAACCTGGCGCTGGCCAAAAACGGCTTCGACTTGCTGGACCGCAAGCGCAATGTGCTGATGCGCGAGATGATGCGGCTGATCGACGAGGCCGTGGCCCTGCAGCGGGACATCGGCGACACCTTCTCCCAGGCCTATCAGGCCTTGCAGATGGCCAACGTGACGCTGGGCATTGAGAACACGCTGGAAAACTACACCCCCGAGGAGACCGGCCTTGCGGTGACCAACCGCAACGTGATGGGTGTCACCCTGCCCAGCACCAGCCTGAAAAGTGACGCACCCAAGCCTTTTTACGGCTTTTGGGGCAGCAACGCCTACATGGATGCCACCTATGTGCAGTTCGACCGCGTGAAGGCGCTGAGCGCCCGGCTGGCCGGCACCGAGAACAGCGTGTATCGCCTGGCCATGGCCATCAAGAAGACCCAGCGGCGGGCCAACATGCTGGAAAACGTGGTGGTGCCCCGCTACGCCGCGCTGGTGCGGCACATCGGCAACGTGCTGGAGGAGCACGAGCGCGAGGAGTTCACCCGCCTGAAGGTGATCAAGCGGGCAAAGGCCCGAAAACAGGGCCCGGGCGCTGCGTTGCTGGGGTAGCCCAACACACACCCGACGGCGGCTTGCACTGGGACAAGCTGCTTTTTTATGGCCCGACGGCCGCTTTGACGTTTTTCTTGCCGCTGGGCCCCGGCGCATGTATAATACCAATGGTGCCATACAAAACTGCCCGGGAGGTGACACGCGCCATGCTTCATTATCTCGACAACGCCTCCACCACCCAGGTGGCGCCCGAGGTGGCCGAGGCCATCTCGGCGGCGCTTTTGCAGCACTGGGCCAACCCCTCGGCGCTGTACACGCCGGGCATGGCCGCCGAGGCCGCCATACAGCACGCCCGCCACACGCTGGCCGACGGCCTTGGCTGCCAAAGCGGCGAGGTCTTCTTCACCGGCTGCGGCACCGAGGGCAACAACATCGCCATTTTCGGCGCGGCGCTGGCACGCAGGAACTGGGGCACGCAGCTGGTGGCCACCGGCTACGAGCACCCCAGCGTCTCGGGCCCGCTGGCCCTGCTGGCCCAGCAGGCGGGCTTTCAGCTGACAGAAATAGCCCCCGGGCAAGACGGCCAGGTGCCCCTGCAAGGCATCGTGGACGCCGTGGGCCCCAACACCGCGCTGGTGTGCGCCATGCACGTGAACAACGAGACGGGCGCCTTGCTGGACGTGACCGCCCTGGCCGAGGCAGTGAAACAGAAAAACCACCGCACCTTTGTGCATGTAGACGGCATACAGGCCTTTGGCAAGCTGCCGCTGGCCCTGTCCAAGACCAAGATCGACAGCTACACCCTCAGCGGGCACAAGATCCATGCGCCGAAAGGCGTGGGGGCGCTGTACCTGCGGCAGGGCGCCAACCTGCTGGCGCCCATCGTGGGCGGCGGGCAGGAAAAGGGTATCCGCCCCGGCACCGAGAACACGCCGTACATCGTGGGGCTGGGCGTGGCCGCCCAGCTGATGGCCCGGCGCCATGCCACCGCGCAGGCACACCAGCAGAAGCTGCGCCAGCGCCTGCTGGCCGGCCTTGCGGCCATCGGCTCCACCGTGTGCCACTCGCCGGAAAACGGCGTGCCGGGCATCGTGTTCTTCTCCATGCCGCGCGGGCTGCAAAGCCAGGTGATGATCAACCACCTGTTCGAGCGGCACGGCGTGTGCGTGTCGGGGGGCTCCGCCTGTGCCGGCGGCGCGGCCAGCCACACCCTCACCGCCATGGGCGTGCCCCGCCAGCAGATCGAGGGCGCCCTGCGCGTCAGTTTTTGCGGCGATACCACCGAGGCGGATGTGGACGCCCTGCTGACCGGTTTGCAGGATTGCGTGGCCACCTTGGCGCGGAAATAGCCAATTTCAGGCTTTTCGATAGGCAAATTGTTGTAAATAGTTCATACTATATTATATATTCGTCGCTTTTTGTCCGCGCTTTTCGGTTTCCTGCTTTTCCTCTTTGGGCTCGGTCAAACCATTTCCGGTGCCTGCGTGGTTGGTCCATAACTTCCGCCGCATGTTGAGCAAGTGATTTATTTTCAATATTATGTTTTCTATTTATCACACCACCGAAGGAGCACACCACAGACAATGGGTGAATTGATACTGGCAAGCATGGGCGAGCTGGCCCTGAAAGGCCTGAACCGCAAAAGCTTTGAGTCCACTTTGCTGAAGACCCTGCGTCGGCGGGTGGCCGCGCTGGGCAGTTGGCGCATCCACGCCGCCCAAAGCGTAATCTACCTGGAGCCGCTGGACGCCGCCGCCCAGGCGGCCGTGCCCACGGCCTATGAGCGCTGCCTGCGCACCTTCGGCATCTCGGCGCTCTCGCGCGCGGCGGTGTGCCCCAAGGACTTCGCCAAAATATGCGAGACGGCCGTGCGCACGCTGGATGCAGACCTGCGCCGCGCCAAAACCTTCAAGGTGGTGGCCAAGCGCGCCGACAAAACTTTCCCGATGAACAGCATGGAGATAGGCACGGAGCTGGGCGCTGTGCTTTTGCAGCACTACCCGCACCTGCAGGTGGACGTGCGCGGCCCCGAGGTGCGGGTGACGGTGGAGGTGCGCGAGCGCGCGGCCTATGTGCACGGCGGCAAGCACAAGGGCGCCGGCGGGCTGCCCGTTCTCACCAGCGGGCGGGCGGCGCTGCTGCTCAGCGGCGGCATCGACAGCCCGGTAGCCGCCTGGCTGATGGCCAAGCGCGGGCTGGCGCTGGTGCCCATCCACTTTGCCAGCCCACCCTACACCAGCCCACGGGCAGAGGCCAAAGTGATGGACCTCGCCCGCCAGCTGGCGCAGTGGGCCGGCCCCCTGCCCTGCCACATCGTGCCCTACACCGCCACGCAGGAGTACCTGCGCGACGCGCTGCCGCGGCAGGACCATTTCACCGTTCTGATGCGGCGCAGCATGCTGCGCATCGCGGCGATCCTCTGTGAAAAAGAGCACTGCGAAGGCATTGTGACGGGCGAGAGCCTGGCGCAGGTGGCCAGCCAGACCTTGCAGGCGCTGGCCTGCACCGACTCGGCGCAGGCCCTGCCCATCCTGCGGCCCTGCATCGGCATGGACAAGACGGAGATCACCGCCATCGCACACCACATCGGCACCTACGCCACCAGCATCCAGCCCTTTGAGGACTGCTGCACCATCTTCACGCCGCCCCACCCCAAAACCCGCCCAAAGCTGGACGAGGTGCTGCGGCTGGAAAGCGCGCTGCCGCGCCTGGCCGAGCTGGAGGCCGCCGCCGCCGAGGCCGCCAGGTTCCAGCTGGTGATGGACGACGCCTGAACGGTTGCGCCACGGCCATTTTAGCGATACAATGGATGTGCGCCGTTTTGGTGCGGCCGCCTTCCATCTCTCACAGTTAATGTATTATATAGACCAGAGCACCACCCCATATCACCGCGAAAGGAGGCCGCTGCCATGCGTGCAGAGATCATATCGGTGGGCACCGAGCTGCTGCTGGGCGACATCGTGAACACCAATGCCCAGTTTTTGGCGCAGCAGCTGGCCTCGCTGGGCTTCGAGGTGTTCTACCAAACGGTGGTGGGCGACAACCCCGCCCGCCTGCGCCAGCTGGTGATGGAGGCCAAAGCCCGCAGCGACGTGCTGGTTTTCACCGGCGGGCTGGGCCCCACCGACGACGACCTGACCAAGGAGACCGTGGCCGAGGCCTACGGCGACGTGCTGGTGATGGACAACGACGAGCTGGCGCACCTGCAGTCCTTTTTCAGTGCGCGCGGCGCCGTGATGACCGACAACAACCGCAAACAGGCCATGGTGCCCATGCGCGGGCGCAAGCTGCCCAATGCCAACGGCACCGCGCCGGGCGCCTATTTCCGCCAGGGCGGCAAGTACGCCTTTTTGCTGCCGGGGCCGCCGCGCGAGATGAAGCCCCTGTTTTTGGAGCAGGTGGCGCCCATTTTGGAGACGCTGCAGGACAGCGCCATCCGCAGCGTGACGCTGCGCACCTTTGGCGTGGGCGAGAGCGAGCTGGAAGACCGCATCCGCCCGCTGCTGGCCGGCAGCAACCCCACCGCCGCGCTCTATGCCAAAACCAGCGAGGTGCACATCCGCATCACCGCGAAGGGCCCCACCGCCGAGCAGGCGGACCTGATGTGCGACCAGTACGCCCAGCTCTTCCGCGAGGCTTTGGGCGATTTGATCTACTCTGAAAATGGCGACAACCTGGAAAAGACGGTGGTGAAGCTGCTGCTGAACAAAGGGCAGGGCCTGGCCACCGCCGAAAGCTGCACCGGCGGGCTCTTGGGCGAGCGCATCACCTCGGTGCCGGGCGCCAGCGGGGTGTATGGCTTTGGGGCCATCACCTACGCCAACGCCGCCAAGCACGAGATGCTGGGCGTGCGCAGCAGCACCCTGCGCAAATACGGCGCCGTCTCCAGCCAGGTGGCCGCCGAGATGGCCTTCGGCGCGGCGAAGCGCGGGCTGGCCGACTATGGCGTGGCCACCACCGGCATAGCCGGGCCAGACGGCGGCACCGCCGAAAAGCCCGTTGGCCTTGTGTACATCGCATTGGCCCATGGCCGCGAGGTGTTCATCCGGCGGCTGCGCATCCGCCACCGCGGGCGTACGTTCGTGCGCAACCTGGCCGCCCAAAACGCGCTGGACATGGTGCGCCGCGCCGTGCTGGGCCTGCCCCTGCCGCACACCAAGCGCTTCACCCAGGGCCAGGAGGCCGACTACGAGCGCGTGGGCCGGCCCCGGCGCAAAAACGGTGCGCTGGTGCGCGGCATCCTGGCTGTTTTGGCCGTGATATTGGCCTTTGCGCTGGTGCTGGCCGGCATCACCTATGGGCGGCGCAGCGCACCACCGGGCGGCGACGAACCTGCGGGCACGGGCCTGCCCTCGGCCGAGGGCCTGCGCTATGGCAGCGTGGAGTACACCACCGCGGCCTGCGCGCTGGTGGCCGAGGCCGCCGAGCAGAACCCCTCGGTGGTGGGCTTTGTGGCGTTGCCGGACAACGCGGTGGAGGCGCTGGTGGGCCAGGCCTCCTTTGCCGGCCAGGCAGACCTTGCCGCCGTGGGCGACGAGGCCGGCCTGCAAGATCTGGTGGCCATGGGCGCCGACGCGAGCCCTGCGCAGGCCACCTCCAACACGGTGCTACTGGGCGGGGCGGCTTTTGCCCCGCTCTTGGATTATCCGGCCAGCCCCGCCGATGCGCCGCTGACTACCTTCACCTACTACACCTCGCGGCAAGCGCGGGTGTACCAGGTGTGCGCCCTGTTTGTGGCCGATGACGGCGAAGCGCGCAGTGACGGCTTCGACCCTTTGCAGCCCACCTTGCCCACCACCGGGGATTTTTTGCAGTTCATGCTGGGGGCCAAGGCCCGCAGCTTCTGCCATGCCTCGGTGGACCTTGCCTTGGGCGACAGCTTTATGACACTGGCCGTAGACGATACCACCGTGCCCGGCCGCCGGGTGTACCTGTGCGGGCGGCTGGCGCGGCAGGGCGAAAACCCGCAGGGCAATGTGGTGGCCCCGGCCACCGCCCCGCTGATGCCTGCGGCCTACTACGCCCAGCACGGCCTAACCGCCCCCGATGAGCCCGCGCTCTTGGCCTCGTGGATGCGCTGGTACCTGAGCCGTGAGGCCACCAACCAGGGCCTGCAGCTGGCCACCGGCATGCCCGGGCAGGATGCGGTGCCCACGGTGCCGCGTGCCGTGCCACAGGCAGGTGAAAGCACCGCCGCGCCCCGCCGCACCAGCGCCCACCAGCTGACGGTGACCATGAACGGGCAGCGCACCACCGACACCCCGCTCAGCATTTTGGCCCAGATATGCCAGGCGGAGGCCGCCGGGCAGAGCGCCGAGACCATCCGCGCGGTGGCGGTGGCCGCCCACAGCTGGATACTGAACCAGCAGGGCGCGGGCATCGAGGCCCCGGCGGTGGTGGGCATGGCGCCCTCGGCGGCGGTGCTGAGCGCCGTGCGCGACGTGGCCGATTTGGTGCTGAGCGCGGACGGCGAAACGCCCGCCTTTGCGCCGTTCCACCGCATGGCCGCCTATGCCACCAACGCCCCGGCCGACGTGTGGGGCGGCGAGCGCAGCTACCTCTCCTCGGTCGCGTCGCCCTACGAGCAAGGGCAGGAGGGCTGGCGCCAGATTTTGACGGTGGAGGCCGAGCCGATGTTTGAGGCCCTTGCCGGCCGGCTGGCGCTGGAGCTGGACGCGGACGCGCCGGAGGGCTGGTTCGGCGCCCTCACCAAAAACGAGGCGGGCTATGTGCAGCAGCTGGAGATAGCCGGCAGCAAGGTGAGCGGGCTGGACTTTTGGGCCCGCGTGCTCACGGACGAGGCGGGCGCGCCGCTGCTGCAAAGCCCGGCGTTCGAGGTGGAGTACAACGGCGGGCAGTTCGTGTTCATCGTATACGGCTCGGGCCACGGCTGCGGGCTCAGCATCGCCGGCGCGGCCGGCTACGCCAAGGAGGGCTGGGACCACGCACGCATCCTGGCCCACTACTACCCCGGAACCAACTTGATAGCTTGGGAATAGCGAGGTGACCCCATGGAAAAATCGAAGGTCTATTTCACCGACATGCGCTGCCCGGTGGGCACCAGCCTGCTGGCCAAAATGCAGGTGCTGATGGAGGCGGCCGGCATCGCCACCATCGATTTCGAGGCGAAGTTCGTCGCCATCAAAATGCACTTTGGCGAGGCGGGCAACCTGGCCTTTTTGCGCCCCGGCTTTGCCAAGACCCTGGCCGACCGCGTGAGCGCGCTGGGCGGGCTGCCTTTTTTGACCGACTGCAACACGCTGTACGTGGGCCGGCGCAAACACGCGCTGGAGCACCTGGCACTGGCGCAGGAGCACGGCTTTTCCTAGCTTTCCACCGGCTGCCAGATACTGATTGGCGACGGGCTGAAGGGCACCGACGACGTGGAGGTGCCCGTGCCGGGCGGCATTTACTGTAAAACCGCACGCATCGGCCGCGCCGTGATGGACGCCGACATCATCCTCTCGCTGAACCATTTCAAAGGGCACGAGAGCACCGGCTTTGGCGGCGCCATCAAGAACCTGGGCATGGGCTGCGGCAGCCGCGCCGGCAAGATGCAGATGCACAACGACGGCAAGCCTGCCATCGACCCCGAGGTGTGCCGCGCCTGTGGGGTGTGCCTGAAATACTGCGCGCAAAACGCCATCGCCTTTGGCCCGGCGGGCAAGGCCGTCATCGACTATGGCCTGTGCGTGGGCTGTGGGCGCTGCGTGGCCACCTGCAACTTCGACGCCATCACCACCCCGGAGGACAGCGACGGCCACGCGCTGAACTGCAAGATGGCCGAGTACGCCAAGGCGGTGGTGCACGGACGGCCCCATTTCCACATCACCGTGGTGAACCAGGTGTCGCCCTACTGCGACTGCCACGGCGAGAGCGATGCCGCCGTGGTGCCCGACATCGGTATCTTTGCCTCGTTCGACCCGGTGGCGCTGGACCACGCCTGCATCGACGCGGTGAACGCCGCGCCCGGCATCGCCACCAGCATTTTGGCCGAGCGCCAGCACACCCACCACGACCATTTCACCGACATCCACCCCGAGACCGACTGGCGCAGCCAGATCGCGCACGCCGAGCGCATCGGCCTGGGCAGCGGGGCATACGAGTTGTTCAGCCTGCAGCCCGCTTTGTTTCACAGCAAAAAGCCCGGTG
>JBFXKS010000023.1:0-12935 GCA_050173515.1 Oscillospiraceae bacterium
GGGCTAGCCCAGCGCCACGTCCAAAATCATCATGATGAGAAAGCCCGCCAGCGCTCCCAGCGTGCCGCTGTTGGAATGCTCGCCCAGATGTGCCCCGGGAATGAGCTCCTCGATGACCACATACATCATGGCGCCGGCGGCAAAAGACAAAAACCAGGGCATGAGCGGCGCGATGCCCCCGGCCACCAGCACCGCCAAAATGCCTCCGATGGGCCCCACCAGGCCGGACAGCGCGCCGTAGGCAAAGGCTTTGGGGTTGGAGAAGCCGTCTTTTTTCAGCGGCAGGGACACCGCCGCGCCCTCGGGGAAGTTTTGCAGGCCCATGCCGATGCACAGCGCCACGGCCGCTGCCACAGAACCGGTGCCGCCGGCCACCATGGCGCAGGCCAGGCCCACGGCCATGCCCTCGGGGATGTTGTGCAGGGTGACGGCCAGCACCATGAGCGTGGAGCCGGGCAGCTTGGTGTTGGGGCCCTCGGCCTCTTTGCTGCCGGGGTGCAGGTGGGGGATGATGATGTCCAGCAACAGCAGGAACAATACCCCCAGCGCGAAGCCGCCGGCGGCCGGCAGCCAGCCGGGCCCGCCGCCCTCGCCGCCCATCTCGATGGCCGGGATGAGCAGGCTCCACACGCTGGCGGCGATCATGACGCCGGCGGCAAAGCCCAAAAAGATGCGCTGGACGTTCTCTTTGGCATCGCCGCGGATGAAGAAGACCGTGGCGGCGCCCAAGGCGGTCATCAAAAAGGTGAAGCCGGTGCCCAGCGCCGCCAGGGCCAGCGGGGACAGGCTTTCGAAAAAGGACGTCATGGGGTGCCTCCTTTGTTTTGGGGCGGCGGGGCCGCGCTTGACAGGCGGCCCGCACTGGCTTAGACTGAAAAGGTAAGGCCGAAAAACCCGATGTGGCTGCCGAAAGCGGCGTTTGCAACGGCGGAACAGGGAAAAGCAGGGAACAGAAACAGCTAAGGCCAGCATACCAAACATTAAAGGAAGGTGCAAGATGGCAGGGCAGCTCTTTATATTGCGGCAGGTGGCCGATTTCGCACCGGGTTTCTTTGATGACACGGTGCTGGAGGGCGAGTGCATCCACCTTAGCCGGCGCCTGGGCGCGTTTGCCAAAACGGGCTCTTACACCAGCGTGCCGTTCAGCGCAGAGGCGTTTTTCAGCCTGATACCCAGCTGGAACGCGGATGTGCCCAGGGGCACCAGCGTGGAGATGCAGGTGCGCGTGGCGGCAGACGGGCACTGGAGCCAGTGGTTTTCGTTCGGGGCGTTTTGCCCCTACAGCGACCGTGCGTCCCCGCCGCCGCAGGCGGACGAGGTGGCGCGCGTGGCGGTGGACAGCCTGACGGTGCAGTATGGCCAGCCCGCGGCCACCACCGCCCAGATGCGGGTGCTTTTGACAACGGAGGACGAGCAGGTGAGCCCGATGGTGCGCCTGCTGGCCGTGAGCACCAACGCCAGCCGCCAGATACGCAAGCAGAGCCCGGCGTACGACCGGGTGCTGGAGGTTCCGGCGTACTCCTGCCTGAACCGCGACCCGGCCATAGCGGGCAAGAACGGCGGGGCGACCACCCTGACCATGCTGATGAACCGCTGGGGGCGCGACTTGCTGCCGGACGAAGTGGCGCGCGCCGGGTACGACAGCGGGGCGGGCATCTACCACAACCTGGCGTTTTTGTGCGCGGTGGCGGGCAGCTATGGCTTTTACAGCAGCCTGGCCTTTGCCGGCATAGAGGCGCTGCGCCGCGAGGTGTGGCAGGGCCGGGCGGTGGGCGCCCGGGTGCGCTATCAGGCGCCGGCGCTGGGCGAAGAGCCGGCGGCAAAAGAGGGCCGGGGCGACGTGGACGACGAGCTGCCCGTGCTGGAGGGCGCCGTGCAGAACAGTGCGGGGCACCTGGTGGCGGTGTGCGGCTTTGTGAAGGGCGAGGACGGCGAGGAAGTGATCATCAACGACCCGTTTGCCACCTCGGACACGGCGGTGCGGCGGCAGATATCTCTGGCCGACTTTGCCGAGATATACACGGGCATCGCGCTGTATCTGGACAGGGGCGCGCGCGGCGCCGGCAAGGACAGCCCGATGCGCCAGCCGGCCTTTTTGCGCGTGGAGGACAGCGCGCTGAAGATGTTTGCCGACGGCGAAGAGCTGGTGCCGGCAAAGCTTTTGGACGGCAGCCTGTCGCCGGCCACGCTGTGCTACACGCTGTCGGACGGGGTGGCCTATGCCAGCGCCGCCCAGCGGAAGTTCTACTACCCGGGGCTGGACGGGCACGGCGTGGTGCGCTTTGACCGCAGCGTGGCCGTGGGCAAAAAGCTGACGCTGTACCTGATAGGGGCGAATGGCGCCACCTGGGTGGCCGAGAAACAGGAGCTGTAAAAAAACACGGATGAAAAAGAAAGGGGCGTGTGGACCATGACTTTTGACGAGATCGTGCGGACGCGCAGGAGCATCCGCCAGTACAAAGAGGACGCGGTGCCAAAGGAGATGCTGCTGGAGGTGCTGGAGGCAGGGCGCTGGGCGCCATCGGGGCACAACTTGCAGAACTGGCGCTTCGCGGTGATAGAGGACGCCGAGACCCGCAAGGGCATGGTGGACGCCTGCAACGGCCAGCGCATGATGGCCCAGGCGCCGGTAAACCTGGTGCTGTGGTCGCCCGCCGAGCGCATCATGAACTGCAAGCGCAGCTCGCCCACCGTGGACTGCAGCATCGCGCTGACGATGATGATTCTGAAGGCCACCGATATGGGCCTGGGCACCTGCTGGATGGGAGACTTCAACGAGGAAAAAGTGCGCAAGCTGCTGGGCCTGCCCGACGGGGCGGTGGTGGTGGCGGTGTGCCCGCTGGGCTGGCCGGAAAAGGTGCCGCCTCCAACGCAGCGCAAGCCGCTGGAGGCGGTGATGGAAACCCGCAGTAAGGTGTGACGGGATGACCGAGATAGCGCTGGAGACAAAAAAAGACGAGTGGGTGATGATAACCGGCGAGGTGCGCCGTGCCGTGCAAGAGGCCGGCGTGCAGGCGGGGCTGTGCCTGGTGTATTGCCCGCACACCACCGCGGGCATCACCGTGAACGAAAACGCCGACCCCGATGTGGTGCGGGACCTGAAGCTGGCGCTGGAGGCGAGCTTCCCCGACCGGCCCGAGTTCCGCCATTTCGAGGGGAACTCGGCGGCGCACCTGAAGGCCAGTGTCATCGGCACCTCGGTGGCGCTGCCGGTGCAGGGCGGGCAGCTGCAGCTGGGGCGCTGGCAGGGTATCTATTTTTGCGAGTTCGACGGCCCGCGCCGGCGCACGGTGCACATCCAGGTGCTGGGCACTTAGCCCTGCGAAACAAAAAACCCGGGCAAACGAAAAAGCCCCGGGCAGATGCCCGGGGCTTTCAGGGTTCCGTAAGGTTAGCTCACGGGCTGGACGTTGATTGCGCGCAGCTTGTCGGCATTTTTGGGATCCTGCTCGACATCATAGGTGACGTGCTGGCCCTCTTGCAGGGTTTTGAAGCCGTCCACCATAATGCTGGAGAAATGCACGAAGACGTCGTCGCCGCCCTCGTCGTTCGAGATGAAACCATAGCCTTTGCTCTCGTTGAACCATTTGACAGTACCGTTGTTCATTGGGGTACCTCCCATAAAGTATTGTATTTCTCCTGTCGCGCAAAAAAAATCACACAGTGCCGCAAGTCATGAAACGAACTCATGATTTACAACGAAGTGTGAAATCAGGTCGTACATTCAAAACACTGTGGTGAGTATAGCACGTTTTTTCTGGATTGTAAAGGATTTCCCAAAATTTTTTGTAGAAATTGTCTGAAAATTTTGCAGGGAAATGGTTTTTCGATGACCAGCCGTAAGATTGTTCATTTGCTTTTTTGTAAAAAATGGAGAGGGATGCGATGAAAAGCCATCGAAAAGAACTGTTTTTTGAGCTACCGCACCGCCGCGGGCTGGTGAATATCACGGGCGAGGTGGCGCGCGCTGTGGCCGAGAGCGGCGTGCGCGAAGGGCTGGTGCTGGTGAACGCGATGCACATCACGGCCAGCGTGTTCATCAACGACGACGAGAGCGGGCTGCACCACGACTACGAGGTGTGGCTGGAGAAGCTGGCGCCCGAAAAGCCCCACAGCCAGTACCGCCACAACGGCTACGAGGACAACGCCGACGCCCATTTGAAGCGGACCATCATGGGCCGGGAGGTGGTGGTGGCCGTCACAGACGGGCGGCTGGACTTTGGCCCGTGGGAGCAGATATTTTACTATGAGATGGACGGCAAACGCAGAAAGCGGGCGCTGATAAAAGTGATAGGTGAATAGGAGAATGGCAATGGAACAGAAGATAAAGCCCGGAAAGGCGTGGTTTATTTTGCCGACGCTGGTGTTGCTGGCGGGCATTGTGTGCGCGGCGGTGTTTGGCGGCATGGCGGCAAAGGCGGTGAACGCGCCGGCGGTGCGCTTCACGCTGCCGGGCGAGAGCCAGATAAAGGTGCAGCGCGCGGGGCCGACCGGCATTTACTGCGAGTTCGACACGGGCGCCAGGCGCTATTATTACGACGCCGAAAGCTGGGTGGCCACCATCACGTTCCGCCATGTGGAGCGAAACGAGGTGGTGGAGAGCGAGCCTGTGTGGTACTACTCGAACTATCAGTTCGGCACCCGGCGGGGCGTGCTGGTGGCCCAGGTGGACTTCCCCTACGCCGGGACCTACGCGGTGACGAGCGACTTCAAGGGGACCTTCACGGAGCCGCAGGTGCACCTGGTGGTGGGCAACCCGGCCCTTGACTTCGCGATACCGTTTGTTTTTGCGATGCTGTGCGGGTTGGGCGGCCTGTTCGCCGGTGGGATATTGTATGTAGTTTTGCTGGTGATGCGAAGCTCGGCCAAAAAGCGACTGAATGCCCCGCCACCGCCGCCGTTTTACCCGATGCAAGCGCCGGCTTACTATTACTATGGCGGCGCGCCGTACTATTACCCGCCGCCGGGCTGGGGCGCCGCCCCGCCAAGCACCCCGCCGGGCTATGGCGCGGGCGCCCCACCGTATGGCACGGGGGCCCCGCCACCACCCGAGGCCGGTCCGCCGCCACAGGGCGGGCAGTGGCCGCCCCAGGCGGGCCAGTGAGACGAAAAGCAGCCCCGGTATTCCGCGGAATACCGGGGCTGCTTTGTTGCCTTGTGGCATCAAACGGCTAGACCCTGAGCTCGGCGGGCGGGGCCGTGGCCTCGGCGCCCGCGGCCAGCAGCGGGTCGATGATGTCTGCGAGGAAGGCGTCCACCTGCTGCGGCGCACGGCCCACGTAGCGGGCGGGGTCCAGCATGGCCTCCAGCTCGGCGGTGGAAAGGCCAAAGGCGGGGTCGGCGGCGATGCGGGCAAAAAGGTCGTTTGGCAGGCCGTCCTCCTTTACCGCCTTGGCGGCGGCCAGGCTGTGCCGGCGCAACCGCTCGTGCAGCATTTGGCGGTCGCCGCCGTTCTTCACCGCCTGCATCAGGATGTTCTCGGTGGCCATGAAGGGCAGCTCGGCGGCCAGGCGCGCCGCGATGACCTTGGGGTACACCACCAGCCCGTCGCACACGTTCAGCAGCAGGTCCAAAATGGCGTCGGCGGCCAAAAAGGCCTCGGCCACGGCGATGCGGCGGTTGGCGCTGTCGTCCAGCGTGCGCTCGAACCACTGGCTGGCGGCCGTGGCGGCGGGGTTCAGGCAGGTGGCGATGAGGTGGCGGCCCAGCGCGCAGATGCGCTCGCTGCGCATGGGGTTGCGCTTGTAGGGCATGGCGGAGGAACCGATCTGGTGCGCCTCGAAGGGCTCTTCCATCTCTTTGAAGTTTTGCAGAATGCGCAGGTCGCCGGCGAACTTGCAGGCGCTTTGCGCGATGCCGCTGAGGGCGGTGAGCACGAAATAGTCGGTTTTGCGCGAGTAGGTTTGCCCGCTGATGGGTACCACCTTTTCAAGCCCCATCTCCCGGGCGATGTGCCCTTCGCAGCGCAGCACCTTTTCGTCGTCGCCGCCAAACAGCTCCAGAAAGCTGGCCTGCGTGCCGGTGGTGCCTTTGCTGCCCAGCAGGGCCAGGTTTTCAAGGCGGTTTTCCACCTCGAGGAAGTCCATGTAAAACTCGTGCAGCCACAGGCAGGCGCGCTTGCCCACCGTGGTGGGCTGGGCGGGCTGCAGGTGGGTGTAGGCCAGCGCGGGCAGAGAGCGGTGCCGCCGGGCAAAGCCGGCCAGCAGCCGCAGCACGCCCAGCAGCTTTGTGCGCACCAGCGCAAGGCCCTGGCGCATCACGAGGATGTCGGTGTTGTCGCCCACATAGCAGCTGGTGGCGCCCAGGTGGATGATGCCGGCCGCCGACGGGCACTGCCGCCCATAGGCCCACACGTGGGCCATCACGTCGTGGCGCACCTCTTTTTCGCGCGCGGCGGCGGCCTCGTAGTCGATGTCGTCCTGGTGGGCCACCAGCTCGGCGATCTGCGCGTCGCTGATGTCAAGGCCCTCGGCCTGCTCGGCGCGGGCCAGCGCCACCCACAGCCGCCGCCAGGTGCGGAACTTGTTGTCGGGCGAGAAGATGAACTGCATCTCGGCCGAGGCATAGCGCGTTTCGAAGGGCGAGGCATAGCGGTCGTGCGGCATGGCGGCCTCCTTTGCAGGATGAAATGGGCGAGGGCTACAGCGCGTAATACTGCACGCCGCCCTCGAAGATGCGCTGGTGCTTGTTGCCCGAGACGTTGATGTACAGCGCGTCGCCGCTGCGCTCGATGTGGCCCATCTTGCCAAACACGCGGCCGTCCGGGCTGCACACACCTTCCACCGCCCAGGCGCTGCCGTTGGGGTTGAAGGCGACGTCCATGGTGGGCGCGCCGGAAAGGTCCACATATTGGGTGGCCAGCTGGCCCGCGGCGGCGAGCTGCTCCAATTGCGCTTCGCTGGCCACAAAGCGGCCCTCGCCGTGGCTGACGGCCACCGTGTGCAGGGCGCCGGCCTCCTCCAGCATCAGCCAGGGCGACAGCGTGGAGGCCACGCGCGTGCGCACCAGCTTGCTCTGGTGGCGGCCGATGGTGTTGAAGGTGAGCGTGGGGCTGCCGGGTGCGGGGTCGGTGAGTTTTCCATCGGGCAGCAGGCCCAGCTTGATGAGCGCCTGAAAGCCGTTGCAGATGCCGAGCATGAGGCCGTCGCGCGCGTTCAGCAGGCGGGCCACGGCATCGGCCACGGCGGGCCCGCGGAAAAACGCGGTGATGAGCTTGGCGCTGCCCTCCGGCTCGTCGCCGCCGGAGAAGCCGCCCGGCAGCACCACCATCTGGCTGGCGTCGATTTTTTGGGCCAGCAGGGCGGCGCTTTCGGCCACCTGGGCGGGCGTGCGGTTTTGGATGATGAAGACCTCCGGCTCGGCGCCGGCCCGGCGCAAGGCGCGGGCGGTGTCGTACTCACAGTTGGTGCCCGGGAACACCGGGATGAGCGCGCGCGGGCGCGCGGCGCCGACTTTGGGCGCGCGGCGGGCCTCGGCGGCAAGCGTAAAGTGCAGCGCGCGCGGGGCGGGCCCCTCCACCGGCAGGCGGCTGGGGAAGACGGGCTCGAGCTTGTCGGCCCACAGTGCCTGCACAGGCGCAAGCTCGGCCACTTGGCCGGCGGCGGAGAACTGGTATTGCGCGGTGGTCTCGCCCAGCACCTCGCCCAGCTCGGCCGGGTGCTCCAGCTCCACCACAAAGCTGCCGAAGGCCGGCGCGAAGAGGCAGTCGATGGAGATGTCGTTGGAGAGGGCCACGCCCAGCTGGTTGCCCAGGCCCATTTTGAACAGTGCCTCGGCCACGCCGCCCGCGCCCACGGCGTATACGGCCAGGGCCTGCTTTTGGCGGATGAGCTTTTCCAGCTGTGCGGCCACCAGCTTGAAGCTGGTGGCGTTGGGCAGCAGGTTTTCGGCCGTGGCGGGCCGCAGCCACACCAGCGTGCTGCCCGGCAGCTTGAACTCGTTGCTGACGATGCGCCCGGTGTGCCCCGGGGCCACGGCGAAAGAGATGAGGGTGGGCGGCACGTCCATGTCCTCAAAGCTGCCGGACATGGAGTCTTTGCCGCCGATGGCCGCGACACCGAGGTCCAGCTGGGCCTGCAAAGCGCCCAGCAGCGCGGAGAATGGCTTGCCCCAGCGGGTGGCGTCCTGCCGCAGGCGCTCGAAATATTCCTGGAAGCTGAGGCGCACCTCGCGCAGGGAAAAGCCGGCGGCGGCCAGCTTGGCCACGCTGTCCACCACGGCAAGGTAGGCGCCCACATAGGGGTTTTGCTCGGAGATGAAAGGGTCGAACCCGAAGGCCATGCCGGCGCAGGTGGTGGTCTCGTTTTCCACCGGCAGCTTCATGATGAGCGACTGCACCGGCGTGAGTTGGAGGCGGCCGCCGAAGGGCATGGTGACACTGGCTGCGCCGATGGTGCCGTCGAAGCGCTCGCCCAGGCCCTTTTGCCCGCAGCGGTTCAGGTCTTGCGCCATGGCGGCCAGCTTTTGGGCAAGCGAGGCGCCCTCGGGGGCGGCCAACTTGGGGCTGGGCAGCGCCGGCACGGCCACCGATGCGCGTTTTTCCGCGCCGTTGGAGGCGAGAAAGCTGCGGGCGATGTCCACGATGACGTCGCCGCGCCAGGTCATCACCAGGCGTTTTTCCTCTGTGACCACCGCCACCGGCGTGGCGTCCAGGTTTTCTTCGGCGGCATAGGCGACGAAGCGCTCGACGTCGGCCGGGGCCAACACCACCGCCATGCGCTCCTGGCTCTCGCTGATGGCGAGCTCCGTGCCGTCGAGGCCGTCATATTTTTTGGGCACGGCGTCGAGGTCGATGCGCAGGCCGTCGGCCAGCTCGCCGATGGCGACGCTGACACCGCCGGCACCGAAGTCGTTGCAGCGGCGGATGAGGCGGGCGGCGCCGGGGTTGCGGAACAGCCGCTGGAGTTTGCGCTCCACCGGCGCATTGCCCTTTTGCACCTCGGCGCCGCAACTTTCAAGGCTTTCCACCTTGTGCGCCTTGGACGAGCCGGTGGCGCCGCCGCAGCCGTCGCGGCCGGTGGCGCCGCCCAAAAGCAACACCACGTCGCCGGGCGCGGGCACTTCGCGCCGCACGTTGGCCAGCGGCGCGGCGCCCAGCACGGCGCCCACCTCCATGCGCTTGGCCACGTAGCCGGCATGGTAGATCTCGGTGACCTGCCCGGTGGCCAGGCCGATCTGGTTGCCATAGCTGGAATAACCCGCCGCCGCGGTGGTGCACAGCTTGCGCTGGGGCAGCTTGCCGGGCAGCGTGGCAGACACCGGGGCCAGGGGGTCGCCGGCGCCGGTGACGCGCATGGCCCCGAAGACGAAGCCGCGGTTGGCCAGCGGGTCTCGGATGGCGCCGCCGATGCAGGTGGCCGCGCCGCCGAAGGGCTCTATCTCGGTGGGATGGTTGTGCGTCTCATTTTTGAAGAGCAGCAGCCAGTCCTCGTCGATGCCGTCGTTGTCCACGGTGATGTGGACGCTGCAGGCGTTCACCTCGTCGCTCTCGTCCAGGTTTTCCAGCCCGCCCTGTTCTTTGATGGCCTTGGCGCCGATGGTGGCAAGGTCCATCAGGGTCTCGGGCTTTTCTTTGCCAACATAGAGCTGTTTGCGCAAATTTTGGTAATTGATATAGCTTTTTTGAACAGTATCGTCCTCGATGGTGATGCTTTCCAGCAGGGTGCCAAAGGTGGTGTGGCGGCAGTGGTCGCTCCAGTAGGTGTCGATCATGCGCAGCTCGGTGAGGCTTGGCTCGCGCCCTTCCTGCCGGAAATAGGCCTGGCAGAAGGCGAGATCGTCCCGGTCCATGGCCAGCTCATACTGGGCGATGAAGTCTGCGAGCTGGTGCTCGGCCATGCCGATGAAGCCGGACAGCACCGGCACCGGCGGTGGCGCGGGGTAGTCCGCTTTCAGCGTGGCTTTGGGCGCCAGGTCCGCCTCGCGGGCCTCCACCGGGTTGATGAGGTATTTTTTAATGGCGGCAAGCGCCTGCGCATCCAGCGCGCCTTCAAACAGGTAAAGGCGGGCGCTGTGTACCACCGGGCGCTCGCCCTGGCTGATGAGCTGGATGCACTCGGCGGCAGAGTCGGCCCGTTGGTCGAACTGGCCGGGCAGAAACTCGACCGCGATGAGATGGGCGGCGGCTGGCAACTCGCGGTGCACGTCGTCCAGCGGCGGCTCGGAAAAAACGGTGGGGATGCAGCGCTCGAACAGGGCCTCGTCGATGCCCTCGACGTCGTAGCGGTTCAGCACCCGCACGCTTTCAAGCGGGCCCATGCCGGGCAGCAGGGCCAGCTCTTCCCGCAGTTTTTGGGCCTCCACGGCGAAGGCGGGCTTTTTTTCAGAGTAGATGCGATAGACCATTTGCGAGCCCCCAGTTAGCAAAAATGATAAAAAGCAACCAACGGTTAGCCGAGCGAAACTAACTGTGCGCCAAGACGCTCAGGGCGCTTTTTCCGATATCGCGCCGATAGTGGGCGCCTTCGAAATGGATGGCGCCGGCGGCCTGATAGGCGGTGGAGAGGGCCGCAGAGAGCGTGGGCGCCACGGCAGTGACACCCAGCACACGCCCGCCGCTGGTGAGCAGTTGGCCGTTCTCCAGGCGGGTGCCCGCGTGGTACACGGCCACGCCGGGCAGGCGCTCGGCCTCGGCAAGCCCGGTGATGGGCAGGCCGGTGGCGTATTTTTCCGGGTAGCCGCCGCTGGCCATCACCACGCAGGCGGCCGCGCCGGGCGCAAAGCGCACCATTGCTTCGCGCAGGCGGCCCTCGGTGCAGGCGCGCATGATCTCCAGCAGATCACTTTCCAAAAGCGGCAGCACCACCTGGGTCTCGGGGTCGCCAAAGCGGCAGTTGTACTCGATGACCTTGGGGCCGTCGGCCGTGAGCATCAGGCCGAAATACAGGCAGCCTTTGAACGGGGCGCCCTCGGTTTGAAGGGCCCGCACAGTGGGCAAAAAAATCTCCTCATAGCTGCGCTGGGCCATGGCCGGGGTGTAGTGTGGGTTGGGCGCCACGGTGCCCATGCCGCCGGTGTTGGGGCCGGCATCGCCGTCCAGCGCGCGCTTGTGGTCCATGCTGGACACCATGGGCACCAGCGTTTCACCGTCACAAAAGGCGAGCACGCTGACCTCGGGGCCGGTGAGGAATTCCTCCACGACCACGCGCGCGCCGCTGTCGCCAAACTTCTTTTCCACCATGATGGTCTGGATGGCGTCGGTGGCCTCGGCCTCGTTTTGGCAGATGAGCACCCCTTTGCCGAGGGCCAGCCCGTCGGCCTTCACCACCACCGGGTAGCGGCCGCGGCGGCGGATGTAATCGAGCGCGGCGGCCGCGTCGCCGAAGCTCTCGAAGTCGGCGGTGGGGATGTTGTACATCTTCATGAGGGCCTTGGCGAAGACCTTGCTGGCCTCGATGCGGGCCGCGGCGCGTGTGGGCCCAAAGGCGGGAATGCCCTGCGCGGCCAGGGCGTCCACCATGCCCAGGGCCAGCGGGTCGTCCGGGGCCACCACCACATAATCGACGCCCAGCTGGCGGCACTGCTGCACCACGGCGGGGATGTCGGTGGCTTTCAGCGGCAGGCAGGTGGCCTCGCCCGCGATGCCGCCGTTGCCGGGAATGGCATAAATTGCGCTGCAGCGCCCGTCTTCGTTCAGCTTTCGGATGATGGCGTGCTCGCGCCCGCCGCCGCCAATGACTGCAACTTTCATCTGTGCCTCCTGGAAGCTTTAGTGGTGGAACAGCCGCAGGCCGGTGAAGGCCATGGCGATGCCGTATTTATTGCAGGTGCCGATGACGTGGTCGTCGCGGATGGAGCCGCCCGGCTGGGTGATGCAGGAAACGCCGCTGCGCTGGGCGCGCTCGATGTTGTCGCCGAACGGGAAGAAGGCGTCGCTGCCCAGCGCCACGCCCGACACCGTGGCCAAAAAGGCATGGCGCTCCTCGCGCGTGAGCGGGGCAGGCCGTGTTTTGAAGCACTGCTGCCAGGCGCCCTCGGCCAGCACGTCGTCTGCGTCGTCGCCGATGTACAGGTCGATGGTGTTGTCGCGGTCGGCGCGGCCGATGCCGTCGACGAAGCTGAGCGCGAGGGTCTTGGGGTGCTGGCGCAGGTGCCAGTTGTCGGCCTTGTTGCCGGCCAGGCGGGTGCAGTGGATGCGGCTTTGCTGGCCCGCGCCCACGCCGATGGCCTGGCCGTCCTTGGCGTAACAGACGGAATTACTCTGTGTATATTTTAGAGTTATCAATGCAACCAGTAAATCTTGCTTCTGGGCGTCGGTCAAAGCTTTGTTTTCCGTCACAACGTCGGATAAAAGAGCTTCTGTGATCTCGACGTCGTTGCGGTGCTGCTCGAAGGTGACGCCGAAGACATCCTTGTGCTCGAGGGCCGCCGGGCTGTACTGTGCGTCGATCTGCACGATGTTGTAGCCACCCTTGCGCTTGGCTTTCAGGATGGCGAGGGCCTCCTCGGTGTAGCCGGGCGCGATGATGCCGTCGCTCACCTCGTGCTGCAGCAGGCGGGCGGTGGCCTCGTCGCAAACGTCGGACAGAGCGGCCCAGTCGCCATAGCTGGACATGCGGTCGGCACCACGGGCCCGCGCATAGGCGGCGGCCTGTGGCGAGAGGGTGAGGGCGTCGTCCACGAAGTAGATTTGCCGCAGCACCGGCGGCAGCGGCAGGCCAATGGCCGCCCCGGCCGGGGACACATGCTTGAAGCTGGCGGCCGCGGGCAGGCCGGTGGCCTGCTTTAGCTCGCTCACCAGCTGCCAGCCGTTCAGCGCGTCCAAAAAATTGATGTAGCCGGGCTTGCCGTTCAGCACCTGCAGGGGCAGCTGGCCGTTTTGGGCGAAGATGCGCGCAGGGGTTTGGTTCGGGTTGCAGCCATATTTCAGTTCGAGCTCGGTCATCACAGACACCCTCCTAGATGAATAAACAAAAACAGAAAGCATTAATTTATTA
>JBFXKS010000024.1:0-12928 GCA_050173515.1 Oscillospiraceae bacterium
GAATACCTGCAAAATAGAAAGGCCCCGCAGATTTCTCTGCGGGGCCTTTGGTTGCCCAAAGCTCTGTGGATCAGAACAGGCGGCGCAGCCAGCTGACCACCGTCTCGACCACCTTTTTCACCGCGGTGACCACGGCCGTGACCACCTGCTGGAAGATGTTGGCGGCCTTCACCGTCACGGTGAAGGTGGTGCTGGTGCTCTCGCCGTCCTCGGTGTAGCGGATGGTGATGGTCTTGGTGCCGGTGCCCTCCAGCTTGCTGCCGTTGGCAGGGCTGGCCGTCCAGCCGTCCACCACGCGGGTGGTGCCGTCGCTGTAGGTGGCCGTCACCACCAGGCCGGCCAGGCTCAGGTTTTCGCCATTGGTGTATTCGCGCTTGGTGGGCAGCGTGGTGACGCCGATGGATACCAGCCGCACCGGCTCGTCCGCCTCGATGGCAATGGCGGCGGCGCCCGTCTTGGGCTCGGCGGTGTAGTTCGGGTTCTGGGCGGTGAAGCGCCAGTGCAGCGTGGTGCCGGCGCCGCCGGGCAGGGCCGCGATGTCGGCGTCGGTGGCCTGCCGGGTGAAGGCGGCGTCCACATACCAGGCAAAGGTGCCCGCCACGGCTTCGCCGTTCACGCCGGTGCCCGCCGCCGGGTGGGCAAGGGCCCCAAGCCCGCTGCCCGCCGGCAGCAGCCAGTCGGCCTGCATGTTGTAGCCGTAGTCTGCCGGGGCGATGGTGAGCTGCCCGGGCAGCACGGTGGCCGTGTAGTTCGCGTTGGCCACGCTGCCGGTGATGTCCACCGGCACACCGGCCGGGGAGGCCGCGTCGGCGCCGCAGGCGAAGGTGAAGGCCAGGTCGTCGAAGGTCTCGCCGCCTGCCAGCGTGCCGCCGGTGACGGCCGCCTCAAAGGCGGGGTTGCCCTCGCCGTAGGTGCGGGCCGCCGGCTGGATGGTGATCTCGATGGGGCGCTGCGCGATGTGCACGGTGTAGGCTTTTTCAAACACCACGCCACCGTACAGCGCGTCGCTCTCGTCCACGGTGAACACCACCACCACGCGCGCCTCGCCCGCGGGCAGAACGGCGCTGCCGTCCTGCCAGGCAAAGCTGCCGCGGTGGGTGTCCACCGCCGTGGCCGTGCCGCCCTCAGGCAGCGCGATGGCGTCGGTCGCATCGCCGTAGGTGTAGGCCGCGCCAGCCAGCAGGGCGTCCACGTCGGCCCAGTTCACCTTCAGCGCGCCCAGCGTCAGCGTGATGGTGGCCGAAAGGCCGCTGGCGGTGGCCGTGAGGGTGAAGCTGCCGTCGGCGGCGGTGCTGGCCACCGTCACCAGGCCGTCTTCCACCGTCACGCCCTCGGGCAGGGTGCCGTGGCTCCAGGTGATGGCAGCCTGCATCGGCTGGCCGTGTTGGTCGGTCAGTTGCGGCTCGAAGCTGAGGGTGGTGCTGCCGGTGGCCGGCACCGGCACGGCAAGGCTCTCGGGCGCCGCCTCGCCGTTCAGCAGCAGGGCCATGGCGCTGGGCACGCTTTCGCCCTGGGCCACGGTGTAGTTCACAGTGTAGGTGTCGCCGTCGTTGTAAACGATGGTCATCTTGGCCGCGCCGTCCTTCTCGGCCGTCACAGTCAGCACGGCGTCGCCCGCAATGGTGATGCTGTCGTCGCCGTTCACGGTGTAGTGGGGCGTGTCGGTGGACAGCAGCACCGTGCCGCCGCCGGTGAAGCTGCCGCCCTCTACCAGCACCGTTACCGAGGAGGGCACGCCGCCCGCCTCAAAGCTCTTGATGCGGTACTGGCGGGCGTCGCCCACCTCCAGCTCGGCCTCAAAGGTGGCCGCGTGCTCGATGATGTTGATGCCGGTCTCCACGGTGTCCTCGTTCAGCTCGTACACCGCGGCCAGTGCGCCGGTGCCGATGTACACGTTGGTGGGTATCTCGGTGGTGCTGCCCTCCAGCGTGGTCACAAACACGTTGCGCAGCAGGTACTCCGCCGCCACTGGGCCAAGCACCGCCGAGCTGAACCAGATGGGCGTGGAGAACTCGATCATGATGCTGTCGCCGGGGTTTAGCGTGCCCACGCTGGCCGTCACGTTGTCGCCAAAGTCCTCCTGGCTCCACACGATGCCGCTGGAGAAGCCGCGCACGGTGCTTACCTGGAACTGCTCGGCGCCGGTGATGGCGAAAGCGCACCGCGATGGTGTCGGCAGTCTCCACATGGTACACGTCGTTTGGCATCACCGTGCTGCGCACAGTGTGCTCCAGCGTGGCCTGCACGCTGCTGGGGCCCATGGGGCCCGCCACGCCGTTCACGTTCACGGCGCACACGCTGTAGGTGTAGCTGGCGCCGGGCGTAAGCCCGGTGTCGGTGTATTCGGCGGTGTGCGAGGTGCCCACCTGCACGCCGTCGCGGTAGATATCATAGTAGTCGATGCCGCTGTAGTCTTCCGAGGCGTCCCAGAAGAGCGCCAGGCTCTGGGTGCTCTGCAGCCGCACGCCCGCCGCGCCGGGCGCGGTGGGGGCGCTCACATGCTGCGGCGCAAAGATGAAGTCGTCCAGCGAAAGGGCGCTGAGCCCGGCAATGGCGGCGGTGCCGGGAATATAGTTGCCCGCCAGGTGCAGCACCTTCAGTGCGCCGTTGGCCGAGAGGTCCAGCGCGGCCAGCAGGTTGTCGGTGGCTTTCAGCTCCACCAGCGCGCCGTTGGCCGAAACATCCAGCTGCTCGATGGCGTTGCCGGAGCAGTCCAGCGCTTTCAGCTGGGTGTGCAGCGCCGTATCCAGCGCGGTCAGCTGGTTGTTCGCGCAGTTCAGCTGCTCCAGATACTGGGCGTTGCCGGAAGACAGCTGGGGCAGGCTGTTGTTCGAGCAGTCCAGCTCCACCAGGCCGTTCAGCCGCGACGTATCCAGAAAAGTCAGCTGGTTGTTTGCGCAGTTCAGTGTTTTCAAGTTGCCGTTGTACAGCAGGTCCAGCCGATAGATGTCGTTGTCCGCGCAGCTCAGATGCTCCAAATAACGGGCGTAGCCCAGCACCAGCCCCACCATGGTGCCCGGCAGCGCCGCGCCCACCACGATGTACACCATGAACACCAGCGAGATGGCGGAGTAGATGTGCAGCCCACACAGCAGCACCAGATACTGCAAAAAGCGGCGGTTGCGCAGCAGCGCGCCGATGCCGGCCGCCTCGCGCGCTGTTTTGGCCAAAGGCGCCCGCACTTCGCGCACGCTCAGGCAGGTGCCGATGAGCAGGGCCACCACCACGGCGTTGATGATGAACACGGGGGTCACGGAGCGGCCGTTCAAAACCCAGCTGAGCGTGATGGAGAGCGCCGCGTAGCCCAAGGACCCGAAGACCCGGAAATAGCCGTAGTGCAGTTTCAGCGGGGTGATCTTGGCCACCACCCAGGCGTCCAGCAGCGCCATAGACGGCGCGCGCGCCATATACAACAGGGAGACAAAGAGGATGGTGGGAAAAAGGCCCTTTGCCGCGGTGGCGCTATCTACAAACAGCAGTGCGATGAAGAAGATGCCGCTGAGCGCCACACAGCCGATGAGGACGAACTTGGGCGAGCCTATCCTGTCGCTGATGTAGCCCAGCAGCGGCAGGCACGCCATGGCCAGCACCGCGCCGACGGAGGTCATCAGGCCGATGGCCTCGCTGCCGTAGCCGATGTCCATCAAAAAAACGGTGAGGTAGGTGTAGGTGGCGTAGGTCATCACATAGAAGAACTCTGCTGCGGCCAGCTTGTGCAGCCCGTTTGCGCGCACCCCGCGCACGTTCACGGCGTGATGGTCAGCTCGAAGGAGACGTCCAGCGGCTTGCAGGCGCTCTCCACGCCGGAGGCCGACACCAGCATGATGTTGGAACACGGGCGCAGCTCGCCGGTGCGGATGAACAGCTTGGCCTCCTTGCAGCGCTCCAAAAAGTCGGGCACCATGGGGATCTCCTCACATTCCTGCGCGGGCATCATCTCGTGCACCATGGCGTAGGCCTCGGGGTTGTAATCCTTCATAAAGTCGAAGATGATGTATTTTTCAAAGATTAATTCATTTAAAACAGCCTTCAGCGTCTGGTCGAAGGTGGGCAGGTAAGCCACCAGCGATATGTCGATGAGGTTTGCGCCCTTGGGCACGGGAAAGCCCGCGTCGCAGATGACCACGCTGTCCAGGTGGCGCAGCTCGGCCAAGGCCCCCAGCAGTTTCGCGTTCAGCATGCCGCCTTTTTTCATAGCAGATACCCCTTCTGTACAGATTTTGTCGAAAGCTTGGAGTGCATTCTCATTATCACGTAAACCCGAATGGATGTCAATAATAATTTCATTGATTTAAATTAAAATGGCGTAGAAAAAAACTAGGGATTCTTGTGCAATTCACACTAAAGCGCTTGGTTAATCCCTTTTATTTAATAGAGTTAGACTACTTAGTACGTGGTTTGTGGCATGCAAAGCACCAGCTGGCAACAGGCCGTTCTTAAATTAAATAATTAAAATTATGCTTGAGTATGCGTGAGGGATGGTGTATAATGAAAAAAACCGGAAAGGAGGCAGCCTGTGGAAAATACGGTCCATCTGCTGTCGAATTCCACGCCCATCGCGCTGAAGGGGCAGAACTCCAGCGACAACCAGCGCAACAACCGCTATGTCATTTTGAAGCACCTGTTCCAAAACGGCGCCTCCACCCGAAACGACTTTGTCACCGTCACCAATTTGCGCAACGCCACCATCACCAACATCATCAACGAGATGTTGGCGCTGGGCCTCATTGTGCAAACCGGCGTCACCGACGGCGGCAGGGGCCGGCGGGTGGCTGTTTTTTCGCTGAACCACGACGCCTACTACGCCATCGCCATCCGCATCAGCCACCACTACATCAAAATAGGCGCGTATGACACCGCTTTGCGGCCCGTCTACTTCGACAAGATCTTCGTCGACGCCAAAACCAATATCCGCAAGGTGTGCGCCCTCATCGTCAGCGGCGTGTCGCACATCCAGCAGCGCTTCGCCCGCCAGCGCAGCATGATCGGCATCGCCATCGCCGTCAACGAGTACTTCTATTACAGCGCCGGCGACTATTTCTTCCAGGGCGACCCCAATTCGCCGCCGTTCTATTTCGGCGAGTACATCTGGCGCGCGCTGGGCACGGTGCCCATCGTGAACAGCGACCAGAACTTCAGCACCTGCGGCACCTACAACCAGGTGCGGCCTGAGCCTGGCGTCGCGCCGGTGCTCTTCCTGTACATCTCCTTCAAGCTGGAGTGCGGCATCGTCGTGAACGGCAACATCGTCGACGGCTTCACCGGCAACAGCGGCAAGGTGGGCAAGATCCACTTCACCACCTATGACGGCCGCCGCACCACCTTCGACGACGAGCTGTCCATCGCGGCCATCGAGCAAAAGGCGGCCGAGCGCCTGCCGCGCTACCCGGGCAGCCTGCTGCAAGGCAAAGAGCGCATCACCGCCTTCGACGTCATCGACGGCTACAGCAACCAGGATGCGCTGTGCACCGATCTTTTCGACGAGTGCGCCTGCCACCTCGGCCAGCTCATCGCCATCCTGATGAACACCTACGACCCCGAGTGCGTCTACCTTGGCGACGCCATTCCGCCATCGGAGCGCTTTTTGAACATGGTCATCTTCGAGGCGCAGAAGTTCACCGAGATCCCCGTCACGCTGGAAAAGCTGCATGTGATGAAAAAAAGCCCGTCAGACCTAGACCCCATCTTGCTGGGCGCGGCGTCGCACACCACCGACGTGTGGCTGTCGAACCTGTTTGGCCCGGGCGAGGAAAAGGCGCAGCCCGTGCCCAAAACGGTGACGGCCCCCGCCGGCAGCGCAGACCCGCCGGCCGCCGCGCCGCCTGTGCAGCACGGCGTGGACGCGGGCTGAAAATGCGCAACAAAAAACCTTGTTTCAAACCTTGAATGTTTGCAACGATAAACAAGAAGCATCTGCCGTTCCGCGATATGCTGCGGATCTGGCAGATGCTTCCTTATTGCCACCCTGCTGAAAGGCAGGGCTTTTTGTTGTCTCTATTGCGGCAGAGAGTCTTGTGTCAGGCGGCCGAACTGCTCGGGGGTGATGGCGCTATGGTAGAACAAATCGAAGTATTCTTCCACCTTTTCGTACAGGTCATAGTCGGCATGGTCCGGGTAGAACAGCTTCACCGTCCACAGCATGCCCAGATACCGGTTCACCGATGGTGGAAAGCCCATCCAGTTGTACGGCCCGAACGGCACCTTGTAGAAGTTGCCGCTTTTGATGGCCGTGAGCTCACGCCAGGCGGGCTCTTCCAGCACCGTGTCGTAGATGCTGTCCGGCGCGAACAGAATCCAGTCCGGGTCCCACTGCAATATCTGCTCCATGTCCACCTCGTTGCCGGTGCCCTTGGACGATGGGTTCTCCACCACAGCCTGGTTGTCGGACACCAGGTTGAGCAGCTCGCCCTGGAACGAACCGGTGGGGATCACGCTCAGGCCGGTGTCGCCCACGCAGTACAATAGCCGCACCCGCTCGTCGCCCACCTGCTCCATGATGTCCTCGATGTCGGCCAGGGTCGTCTCGCAGTAGTTCGCCAGCACCTCGGCTTCGGCCTCGCGGCCCAGCACTTTGCCCAGCGTGCGGAAGGCCGTGCCCATCGTGTAGGTGGTGGCCTCTATGTGCACGGCCGGCACCCCGATGGAACCCGAGATGTTGTCCATGTCCTCCACGATGCTTTCCTTGGTGTCGCCCAGGTCGATGACCAGCTGCGGGTCGAGGGCGGCCACCTCTTCCAGGTTCAAGTCGGCCGAGCCGTAGAACTGCCCGATGACCGGCAGGTTGTAGTACTCATCGCCCAAAAACTCCTGGGCCTCTTCCGAAAATTTGCTGGCCAGGCTCACCATCATGTCGGGCGCCAGCGCCAGCAGCAGCATTTGTGCCGTGGCGCCAGAGGGCGCCACCCGCGTGATGTGCTCGGGCACGTCCACCTCGCGCCCGGCCGAGTCTGTGAAACTCCAGGTGCCTTCTGTGGTTTGGTCCAGGCTGGTTGCGGGCGCCGCAAGGCTGGCCGCGGGCTGCACCGAATTGGGCGCGGGGGTTTGGCTGGCATCGTTGCCGGGCTGTGCGCACGCGCCAAGGGTGGAAAGACATAAAATCAAGCAGAGCAGCAGGGATAATACTTTTTTCATCGGTCGCCTCCGTCAGTTCGATATGTTTTTCAATATATAATGCCTTCAATAGAATACGACATCTCTGCGGAATTGTCAATGCGCAAAAATGTCGTCTACGGTTTCTCCTCTGCTGTTTTTTACATTGCGGCAAGTACCGCGCCGCGCCCTTTCAAAAGCACTCAATAAAATAAATCGTAAAATCGAATATTTTAAAGGCTGTGAGGGTTCGGGTTTTTGCCGCTTGGCAAAAACACCTTCCACAGCGGCCCGTTTGGGAGGCAATGAATATATATTGGATTGAATAACGCTATTCGCGCAGGGCAATGCCCTTGCTTTTGGGTGAGCCCGAAAGCAAAAACCCTGCCCTGTGCAAAGGCCCAGCCCGGCTGCCAGAGTTTCTCGTTCTGTAAGAAAGCCCCCGTGGAGGCCTCCACGGGGGCGAAAACACTGCGCGCTATCGGGCAACACACAAAATAAAGGCCAATGGCCGGCTGCTACGGGCGCGCGCACTCGCCGTCGCGCTCGCACAGCATGTCCAGCCCGTGCTCCAGCGCCGGCAAAACAGCGTCCAGGCTCTCCTGCACGGCCTTGGGGCTGCCCGGCAGGTTGATGATTAGCGTGCAGCCGCGCACGGCCGCCAGCCCGCGCCCCAGCATGGCGCGGCTTGTTATCTGCATGCTGTGGGCCCGCATGGCCTCGCCGATGCCCGGCACCTGCCGCTCGGCGATGGACAGCGTGGCCTCGGGCATCTGGTCGCGCGGGGCAAGGCCCGTGCCGCCCGTGGTCAGCACCAGGTCGGCCAGGCCTTCGTCGCACCACGCCTGCATCTGCCGCGCCAGGCCGGCCTGGTCGTCCGGCAGCACGCAGCTTGCCACCACCCGGCAGCCCAGGGCCTCCATGCGCCGGGCTATGGCCGGCCCGCTCTCGTCTTCGCGCTGGCCGTTGGCGCCCTTGTCACTCGCCGTCAATATCGCCACCCGGTACGGGGTCTTCCACATAAAGCGTGTCTCCTCTCCGAACGATGCCGCCCTGCAGCACCTTTGCAAAAATGCCCTCGCGCGGCATGATGCAGTCGCCCACCTGGTGGTAGATGGCGCAGTGCGCGTGGCACGCCTTGCCGATCTGCGTCACTTCCAGCCGCGCCTGGCCGCAGGCAAGGCGCGTGCCCACCGGCAGCTTGGCAAAGTCGATGCCGGACACCAGCAGGTTCTCGCCAAAGCCGCCGTTTTCCACCGTGGCGCCCCGCGCGCGGAAATCCTCCACCTTTTCGTGGCTCAAAAGGCTCACCTGGCGGTGCCACTCGCCGGCGTGGGCGTCGCCGCTCAGCCCGTGGTTCGGCACCAGCAGCACCTCGCCCACGTCCTGCTTCGCCACGCCTTTTTCGTCGCTGGTGCACACGGCCATCACACGGCCCGATATCGCCATATCCTTCAGCCTCCCGTCTTGTACATGCCCCTGGTGGGGAAGTGCCCCGCGCCGGTCTCGTCGCCATCGCCGGCCAGCACCTGCCCGTGGTGGCGCAGCGGCTTGTCCAGCACGGCGGCCTGGATGGCCTCGGCCAGCTGTGCGTCGGTGGCGCCGCCACGCAATAGCGGTTTCAGCGCAAGGCCGCTGTCGTAGAACAGGCACAGCTTCAAGTTGCCCGCCGCGGTGAGGCGCAGGCGGTTGCACCCGGCGCAAAAGTTGTGGCTCATGGCGTGGATGATGCCCAGGCGTCCTTTGAACCCGGCGATCTTCCAGTACTGGGCCGGGCCGCCCTGGCGGCCGTCCTCGGCGGGCGCCAGGGGGCCATAGGCCTGCGCCAGCAGTTCCAGCGCCACGTCGTTTTCAATGCCGCCGGCCCCGGCCTCGCCCGCCACCGGCATCCACTCGATCAGCCGCACGTCCACCGGCAAATCGCGCGCCAGCGCCACCACGCCCAGCCAGTCTGCCCGGGTGCTTTGCGGGGCCAGCACGCAGTTCACCTTCACGCTGGGAAAGCCCTGCGCCAGTGCCGCGTGCAGGCCGTCCAGCGCCTTTTGCAGCGCGCCGCCGCGCGTCAGTTCAAAATAGCGGTTTTCGTCCAGCGTGTCCAGGCTGATGTTCAGCCCGTCCACCCCGGCGTCTCGCAATTCATGCGCCAAAGGCTGCAGCAGCGTGCCGTTGGTGGTGAGGCCCAGAAAGCCGATGCCCGGTATCCGTTTGATGCTGGCGGCCAGCGCCGCCACGTTTTTGCGCACCAGCGGCTCGCCGCCGGTCAGGCGCACACGGTCCACGCCCAGCTCCGCCATCACGCGCGCCACGCGCTCCACTTCGTCAAAGCGCAGCACCTCTTCGTGCGGGATGCTGCACACGCCTGCCGCCGGCATGCAGTACTGGCAGCGCAGGTTGCAGCGGTCTGTCACCGACACCCGCAGGTAGTGGATATTGCGCCCAAAACGGTCTCTCATGCTTTTCCCTTTTGGTAGTGCCCGCTTTTGCCGCCCTGTTTTTCCAGCAGGCAGATGTCATACAGCTCCATGCCCTTGTCCAGCGCCTTGCACATGTCGTAAATGGTGAGCAGCGCGATATTCACGCCACACAGCGCCTCCATCTCCACGCCGGTCTTGCCGTGGGTGTGCACGGTGCACTGCGCGTGCACGCTGTGTGTGTCCGGCGCCAGCGTGAAGGCGATGGACGCCTTTTCGATGGCGATGGGATGGCACAGCGGGATGAGGTGGGCCGTGTGTTTGGTGGCCATGATGCCCGCCACGCGCGCCACGCCCAGCACGTCGCCTTTTTCGGCCGAGCCCTGCGCCACCGCGGTGAAGGCGGCCTCATTCATGCGGATGCTGCCGGCGGCGGTGGCCACGCGGTGGGTGCCCGCCTTGGCGCACACGTCCACCATCTCGGCCTTGCCGTCCTTGTCAAAATGGTTGGAGCCTCTGCTCATGCCGCTCTCCTGTGTTCCTTTTTTCAGGCGGCGCGCTGCCCGCGCGCTCACCCTGTTTCTATATTGTATCGTATTCGCCCGAACTTGCAAGCAGCAGCACGTCCTCGGGGGCCACGCACAGGTGGCTGGGCATCTCGGTCATGCCGTCCCCCTTGGCGTATTTCCACCAGATCTTCCCGGCGGCCTCGGGCGCGGCGGCGTTTTGGAACAGCACGTTCCACTCGAACGGGCTCTCCACGGCCTCGCACACGCGCACGGCCACGGCGTTGGCGCCTGCGGCGGTGCAGGGCCTGAAGTAGTGCGCGCGCACGCCGATGTGGCTGAAATTTTCCGGGAAGGGCCCCGACACTTCGAACTCGCAGCCCCAGTCGTCCGCGCGCACGCGGCCGCTGGCCAGGCGCGTGGCGCGGGAGAAATTCTTGCAGCCGGTCAGGCGGGCGGTCACCAGGTTGCCCGGTGTTTGGAACATGGCGTGGGTGCCGCCCATGCCCTGCACCTGCCCGTCGTCCAGCACCATCAGGCTCTGGCACAGCTTGTACACCTCGTCCCGGTTGTGCGTCACCATCACGGCGTCGCCGCGGTAGTCCTTCAGCAGCTTTATCATCTCCAGCTGCAGCGCTTCCTTCAGGTAGGCGTCCAGCGCGGAGAAGGGCTCATCCAGCAGCAGCACCTCCGGCTCATACGCCAAAATGCGCGCCAGGGCCACGCGCTGCTGCTGCCCGCCCGAGAGCTGCGCGGGGTAGCGCTTTTCGAAGCCGCCCAGCCCATAGCGGCCCAGCAGCTCGGCCGTTTTTTCGGCCTTTTCCGCCCGCGTGCCCTGCAGCGCACAGGCGATGTTCTGCTCCACCGTCATGTTTGGGAACAGCGCGTAACTTTGGAACAGGTAGCCCACGCGGCGTTTTTGCGGGCGCAGGTTGATTTTTTGGGCCGAGTCGAACAGCACGCGGCCGTTCATCTCGATGTGCCCTTCGTCGGGCGTCTCGATGCCGGCAATGCATTTCAGCGTCATGCTTTTTCCGCTGCCGGACGCGCCCAAAATGCCCAGCGGCGTGCCGTCGGAGACGAACTGCACATTCAGCGCAAAACCCTTGAAGCGCTTTTTGATGTCCACCGCAAGGCTCATCCTTTGGCCCCTTTCCCCAGGTAGCGGCGCTCGCGCGCGGTGAACCAGTTCATGCCCACCACCACCAGGAAAGAGATGCCCACCAAAATGGCCACATAGCCATAGGCCTCCTCCATGTTGCCGCCGGCCACCGCCGAGTAGACGGCCAGCGGCAGCGTGCGCGTTTTGCCGGCGATGTTGCCGGCGATCATGGCGGTGGCGCCAAACTCGCCCAGGCCGCGCGCAAAGGCCAAAATGCCGCCCGAGGCCACGCCCGGCAGCGCCAGCGGCATGATGATGCGCCAGAAGATGCGCCATTCGGACAGGCCGATGGTGCGCGCGGCGTGGATGAGGGTCTGGTCCACCTGCTCAAAGGCGCCGCGCGCGCTGCGGTACATCAGCGGGAACGAGATGACCACCGCCGCCACCACGGTGGCGCTCCAGGTGAACACGATCTTCACCCCGAAGACGTTGAGCAGAAATTCGCCCAGCGGCCGGCGCACGCCCAGGATGTACAGCAGGAAAAACCCCGCGACCGTGGGCGGCAGCACCAGCGGCAGCGTGAGCAGGCCGTCCACCAGCACCTTCACCTTTTCGCTGCGGATGGCCACCACGCCCCGCGCCGCCAAGATGCCCAGGAAAAAGGTGAACACGATGGAGACCGAGGCGGTTTTCATCGAGACCCAGACAGCCGATATGTCCATAATGTCCCTCCAAACACAGGGGTGCACCCTGCGGCGCTATACGATTTGAACAGAGAAAGAAAGACAAGGGCAAGCCCACCACACCGGATGGGCTTGCCTTTTCATTATATCACAAAATGTAACACGGGGAAAATCAGTTCGGCGGCTGCACGTTGGACTTGAAGCCGTTTGCCACAAACACGTCCAGCACCTCGGGGCTCTGCAAAAAGCTGAGGAACAGCTCGGCGGCCTCGCGCTGGGGCGCTTCGGCCAGGATGCCCACCGGGTAGATGACCTTGGCGGCCAGGCTGCCCTCGGGCGCGGCGGCAAGCACTTTCACCTTGTCGGGCATCTGGGCGGCGTCGGTGGCGTACACGATGCCCACGTCGGCGCTGCCCTCGGCCACCTGGTTCAGCACTTCGGTCACGTTGGTGCCCTGGCTGATCTTGGGCTGGATCTCGTCCCACACGCCCAAGCTGGTCAGGGCCTCTTCGGCGTACTGGCCGGCCGGCACGCTGACGGGGTCGCCCACGGCGATGCTGTCGGCCTCCACGATGCGCTCGAAGGAGTCGATGTCGGTGGCGGAGTCGCTGGCCGCGATCAGCACGATCTCGTTCTCCAAAAGGTCCACCACGGTGCCCTCGTCCACCAGGCCGCTGTCCACCAGGGCGGTCATCTGCTTGGTGGCGGCGCTCATGAACACGCTGGCCTCCAGGCCCTCCTCGATCTGCGTCTGCAGCTTGCCGGAGGCGTCATAGGTGCCCTCCACGGTGATCCAGCCATATTGCTCCTGGAACATCGGGATCAAGGTGCTGTCGAAGCTGTCCTTCAGGCTGGCGGCGGCCGCCAGCAGCATGGTCACGGGCTCGTGGTTCTCCTCGGGCTGGCTGGTCTCTTCGGGCGTGCTGGCATCGGGTGTGCTGGTTTCAGGCGCCGTGCTGGCGGCGGTGCTGGGCGCGGCTGCCGTGCTGGCCGTGGAGGTGCTGCCACCGCCGCAACCGGCCAACAGCAACGCCACCATCAGTAAACTCATCATAACAGAACAGACTTTTTTCATTTCATTTTCTCCTTAATTTCCATAAACGGATATTGATAAGCGCCAAACGGCCCGGCGCGTCA
>JBFXKS010000025.1:0-12255 GCA_050173515.1 Oscillospiraceae bacterium
GCGCACCAGGTAGGTGCCCAGGTGTCCATTGAACTGGGTCTCGAAGGCCTTTTGGTCGATGAGGTACTGCATGCCGGCCTGCACCGTGCCGCGCGACACCGAGAACAGCTGGGTATAATAGGCGATGGTGTGGGTCTGGTCTCCTGCTTGGGCAATCAGAAAATCGCGGGCCAGCTGGATGATGATCAGCCGGTTTTTCAGGTAGAAGTCCTGAGAAAGCATAGAGGCCCCCTGTGTGAGAAAATGTATGGATTTATGCTGGTGGCTGCGCATCGGCACGATGGGTGCGTAAGCACGAGTGATGGTTTGCGGGAATTATTGGCATAGTGCAGGACGCAGTTCGTTCTTTTGGCGAAACCCAAAAGAACCAAAAGGTTTCCGGAACCTTGCGATGGTTCCGGACCTCCGCACGCCAGATGTCGCACGGCCTGTGAAACAGACAACAGTACTGAATGCCATGTCTGTTTCACTGCCGGCCGCGCCATTTGAATGAAGAGCACGGGCCAAAGCCCTTGGTTCTTGTCCTTGACCGTTCTTCAAATGACCTGTGCCGTAAAAATTCCGAATGACGCAAAGTACTGTTTCGGAATTTTAGGCACAGAGTACCTCTGGCGTTTAGGGGTCCGGGGGAATCGCAACCCCCGGGGACCTTTTGGTACTTTTGGGTCAATTCCAAAAGTACGACCCTCGCACTGCACTTTGCTTACGATTTCCGCTAAGCCATCGCTCGTGCTTCGCACCCTCCCGCCGCGTCGGCCTGCGGCCTCCGGCCCTCACGCGCCTTGGGGCCGTTCGGGCCGCGGCGGGTTCGCGATGTTTGTTCGCTGCGCTCACAAGCCATCGCTCGTGCTTCGCACCCTCCCGCCGCGTCGGCCTGCGGCCTCCAGCCCTCACGCGCCTTGGGGCCGTTCGGGCCGCGACGGGTTCGCGATGTTTGTTCGCTGCGCTCACAAGCCATCGCTCGTGCTTCGCACCCATTATACACGGAATGTTTGATTTTTGTCCATCCTGTGCGGCGGGCCGCGCGCGGGAAAGCGGGCGGAGAAACAGGCAAAGAAGCCGCGCTTTAACCTGGCTTTGGCCTGCTGCAAAATTGATGGTTGACAAAGCGGAGGCACATCCGTATAATAAGGGTGAACTCAACGTATATTATTTTGTACGTTGATGAAAGAGCCGGCGCCCCGCGGGTGCGGTGAGAGCGGCGGAACGAGGCGGATGGGCAGATGGAACTGCAGCACATTGGCGAAGATGTGCAGGGTGTGGTCTGTTTGGCACTACCGTTTTTTTACGGGAAGTTGTAAGCGCTTTTGTAAGTTTGTAAGGAGGACAATGAAATGAAGATCACCGACTTCAACATGGACTACTTTTCGCTGAAGGGCAAGAACGCACTGGTGACAGGCGGGAACAGCGGGCTGGGCCAGGCTTTTTCGCTGGCGCTGGCAAAGGCCGGGGCCAATGTCTACATCCCGTCCATCATCCCAGAGGAAGGCGAGACCCGCACGCTGCTGGAAAACGAAGGCGTGAAGGCTTATTTTGAGGTGGCAGACCTCACGGCCGACGGCGTGCCAAAGCAAATGGTGGAAAACGCCATCGAGAAAATGGGTTCGCTGGACATCCTCGTCAACTGTGCCGGCATCATCGCGGTGGGCAAAATAGACGTCTTCACCCGCGAGATGTGGGACAAGATGACCGCCATCAACCTGACGGCCGCCTATGAGATGGCCCGTGCGGCGGCGGGGCCCATGGTGGCGCAAAAAAGCGGCAAGATCATCAACGTGTGCTCCATGTACTCTTTCCTCGGCTACGCCAACTCGGTGGCCTACGTCACCACCAAGCACGGCATCGCCGGCCTCACCAAGGCCATGTGCGACGAGCTGGGCCAGTACAACATCCAAAGCAACGGCATCGCGCCCGGCTTTTTCGAGACCAAGGTCACCGAGGCCTCCCGCAAGATGCCCGGGCGCGTGGAGGCCATCATCAACCACACGCCCGCCGGCCGCTGGGGCGTGGTGCACGATTTGATGGGCACCACGGTGTTTTTGGCCAGCCGCGCGTCCGACTTTGTGAACGGCCACATCCTGGCGGTGGACGGCGGCTATCTGGTGCGCTAAGGCGGGCAAACCCCGGCGAAGCAGCCAAAGAGACAACAAAATAAACGCATATTTTATGAAATGGATGGTGTAAACATTGAAAGTCAGTCGGGAACAGCTTCTTGAAGATCTGAAACAACAGTTTGGCGCCCAGCAGATCATCACGGATGACGAGGCGCTGAAAGAGTACGACTCGGACAACCGCAATTTTGCCAAGGCGCACGGCATCTACTCCGCGCCGCTGCCGGTGTGCATCTTGAACGTGGCCTCCACCGAGGAGATCTCCAAAGCCATGGTCTATTGCAACGAAAACGGCGTGAGCGTCATCGCGCGCACCGGCGGCTCCTCCTACGAGGGCCTGCTCACCGCGGTGAACGATGAGAGCATCCTCATCGACGCCTCGGCCATGAACAAGATTTTGAAGCTGGACTACGACAACATGTGCGCCACCTGCCAGTGCGGCGTGCCGCTGAACACGCTGGAGGAGCTGCTGCAAAAAGAGGGCTACACCACCGGCCACTCGCCGCAGTCTTTGCCGGTGGCGCAGATGGGCGGGCTGGTGGCCACGCGCAGCATCGGCCAGTTCTCCACCTACTATGGCGCCATCGAGGACATGCTGTGTGGGCTGGAGGCCGTGCTGCCTTCCGGTGAAGTGGTGCGCATCCGCAACGTGCCCCGCCGCTCGGCCGGGCCAGACCTGCGGCACCTGTTTTTGGGCAGCGAGGGCGCCCTGGCCTTCATCACCGAGGTCACGGTGAAGATATTCACCTACTATCCCGAGGATTTCTGGAAGGGCGGGTACATCATGCCGGATATGCACACGGGCTTCAAGGCCGTGCGCGAGGTGATGGCCGCCGGCTACCGCCCGTCGGTGGTGCGCCTGTACGACAAGGCCGACTTCGACTACAACTTCGGCAGTGTGGAGCTTTCGGAAGGGCAGGCCTTCATGTTCTTTGTGGCCGAGGGCCCGCCCGCCGTGGCACGGGTCACGGGCGAGGGCATCGACGCCATTGCCAAGCGTTTCGGCGGGCAGTACATCGGCACCAAGGCGGTGGAGCATTGGCTCATCCACCGCAACGACCACTGCACCAAGACCTTCAAGTCGCCCGCGCGGCGCCAGTACTACCGCGAGACCCCCATCTTTTACTCCACCACCGAGATCTCGGCCAGCTTCACCGACATCGAGAAGATCTACGACAATGTGATACAGAACGTGCCCAAGCAGATCGACGACCTCGTGCTGCTGGGCGGGCATGTGTCCCACGCCTACCAAACGGGCGTGAACGTCTACTTCGTCTACCGGCTGAAGGTGGAGGACCCCCAGCAATACCTGGGCAAGCACCAGGGTATCATCGACGCCATCTGCACCGAGGTGCTGAAGGAGGAGACCGGCGGCTGCGTGCACCACCACGGCATGGGCAAGCAGCGGGTCAAGTTCGCCCCGCAGGAGCACGGCAGCTCCTACGTGCTGATGAAGCAGCTGAAAAAGATGATGGACCCCAACGGCATCATGAACCCCGGCGTGCTGGTAGAGCAGACGGAAAAATAGAGCGGTGAGGCAACGCTTCAGGAGGGCTTATGCGGATATTGGTGTGCTACAAGACGGCCTACGACACAGAGTATATCACGCCCGATGAGCTGGAGGCCCTGCGCGACGGCGCCCTGGACCTCACCTACTTCAAAAAAATCATTGCCCAATACGACGAAGCTGCGCTGGAGGCCGCCTTGCGGCTGAAAGAGCAGGCGCTGGCAGGCGGCGAGGCGGTGTTTCTGTGCGCGCTCACCGTGGGCGTGCACGAGGCGCCCTTCGCGCAGGACCTCTACGCGCTCGGCTTCGACGAAGTGGCCCTGGTAAAAACACAGCAGCAGCCCGGCTGCGCCCCTGAAGAGGTGGCGCGGCAGGCCGCTGCCTTTTTTGCGCGCGGCGGCGGGTTCGACGTGGTGCTCACCGGCCGGCAGGCCCCGCCCGGCGAGAGCGGGCAGGTGCCGTTTTTGCTGGCTGAGATGCTGGGCGTGCCCTGCCTGCCCAATGTGTACGATGTGCACTATGCGCCCGGCGGCCTGCGCGCCGAGCTGCTGGACGGCGGCGGCGCCATGCGCCTGGGCGTGCAGGGCCCGGCGGTGTGCGCCATGGGCGACGCCAAGCACCCCTACCTGCGCGTGGCCACCCTGCGCGAAAAGCTGGCGGCGCGCGGCAAAGAGGCGGTGGCCATCGAGGAGACGCCCTCCGAAAACCGCATGCCTGTGTTTGAAAGAGAGCGCTACGTGTACGAAAAGCCGCAGAAGCACGGCCGGATGCTGCCGGGCGAGACCGCGCGCGAAAAGGCGGAGGCCCTGTGGCAAACAAGCATAGCCGAGTGGGTGGTGGAATGAAAGTTTTGTTGGTGTCTCAAGCCGGCGCCCAGCTGGCCCAGCTGTGCATGGCGGCGCAGGCGGCGGGGCCCAGTGCCGTGCAGGCCTGCGTGCTGGCAGGGCGGGAGCAGGCCGATGTGCCCGCCCTGGCGGTGGATAAAATCACCCTGCTGGCCGACGACGGCCCCCCGCTGGCCGAACGCTATCTGGACACACTGGAGGCGCTGGTGCGGCAGGCAGAGGCCGAGCTGGTATTGTTCGAAGACAGCCCGCTGGGCAATGCGCTGGCCACGCGGCTGGCCTGGCGCTGCGGCGGCAGCTGCGCGCTGGGCGTGAAGGCGCTGGGCAAAAAAGGTGCGGCCCTGCAGGTGACGCGCTCGGAGTACGGCTGCCAGCTGGACGCGCAGCTCAGCTGCACCAGCGCGCCGTTTTTCCTCTCCATCGGGCGCGACCACTTTGAGGACTGCCAGACGCCGGGCCACCCCAGCGTGGAACACCGGCCGTTGCCCGAAAGCGGCGCCGAATGGTATACTGACTATACGTATGAGGCGACAGATGCCGGGCGCAGCCTGCGCGACTACGACCTTGTTTTTGTGGCCGGGCGCGGGCTGGGCAGCAAAGAGGCCTGCCGTGCGCTGCAAGCGCTGGCGGAAAAGCTGGGCGCGGGGCTGGGCGCCACGCGCCCGGTGGTGCTGAACGCGTGGCTGCCCATGCACTGCATGGTGGGCGCCTCCGGCGAGATCATCGCCCCAAAAAGCTGTGTGACTTTTGGGGTGTCCGGCTGTGCGCCGCTTTTGGCAGGTGTGCAGCGCGCGGGGCACATCGCCGCGGTGAACACCGACGCGCAGGCGGCCATGTTCGACCATTGCGACGTGGGCGTGCAGGCCGACTGCAACGCGATCATCCAGTGCCTGATGGAAGGCATAGAGGGAGACGAAAAACATGGCTGACGGCGCGGTGTTTGAAACGACGGTGGATGCCTGGCTGCGGGACGAATCTGTTTTGCAGGGCTTCGCCGACGGCATTGCCCGCCCGGCCACCATAGAGGCGGCCTGCGCGGCGGTGCGCCACTGCGCCGAGCACCATCTGCCGCTCACCGTGCAGGGCGCGCGCACCGGCCTGTGTGGCGGGGCGGTGCCGCTGGGCGGGCACATCCTCAACCTCGAAGGCCTCACGGCCGTGTCCGGCTTTTCCTTTGATGCCGCCGCCCAAACGGGCACCATCACCGTGCAGGCAGGCCTCACGCTGAAACAGCTGCAAACCATCCTTGAAAAAAAGCAGCTGGACACCGGCTGCATGGATGCAGAGTCCATAGAAAATTGGCGCGCTTATGTAAATAGCGGCGCCGAGCTGTGCTTTGCGCCAAACCCCACCGAGCAGAACGCCACGCTGGGCGGGGTGGCGGCGTGCAACGCCGCGGGGGCCCACCGCTGCTTTTTGTCCTCGGTGGCACAGTGTGTCTCCGCGGCCGCCGTCATCACGCCGGCGGGCACGCTGGCGCACCACAGCCGCGCCGATGGCGCCATCGGCCACCTCTGTGGCGCCGAGGGCAGCACCGGGGCCATCGTGCAGCTCACCCTGCTGCTGGAAAGCGCCCCGAAGGCTACCTGCGGCCTTTGCGCTTTTTTCCCTGGCCACGCCGAGATGGTGGATTTTTTGCACCAGCTGGAACAGCAGCTGCCGGATGCCGTGCAGCTGCGCGGCGCCGAGTGTTTCGACGGCGCCTGCCTGGCCGCCGTGCAGGCGGCCCAGCTGCCCACGGCGGCCCAGTGGCCCGCCTTCCCGCCGGGCACCCGCGCCGCGCTGTGGCTGCGGCTGGCCGGCGAAAGCGAGGACGCCCTGTTCGACGCATTGGAGGCCGCCTATGGCGCGTTGGAGGGCTTTGGCGCCGCCGAGACGGCGCTGGCCGCCACCAGCCACACCGACCTGGAGCGCCTGGGCAGCATGCGCCACACCGCCACCGAGGCGGCCAACCTGTTGGACACACAGGGCCTCATCGTGGACGCGGTGGCGCCAAAGGCGGCCTATGCCGGACTGCTGGGCGGCATCGCCGAAGACCTCGAGCGGGCGGGCCTGCCCGCTGTGCTGATGGGCGACGCGGCCTGCCGTGCGCTGCACCTGCGCATCTTGCCGCAGGCAGGGCAGGAGGCCGCCGCCGCAGAATACCTGAACACCCTCGGCCCGCGGCTGCAAGGGGCGGGCTGCCGATGCGGGCCGGAGCACGGCATCGGGCGGCTGAAAAAAGAGCTGTTCGCCCTGCTGAGCGCCGAAGAGGCCGCCGATGCGCGCCGGCGCCGGGATGCCGCAGACCCCGAGCGGCGCTTCAACGCGGGGGTGCTGGCATGAAGAGGGATAAAGGCCTGGCGCTGTGCGCCTGCGTGAAGGCGGTGCCGGACAGCGACGCCATCACCTTCGATGCGGCCACGGGGCGGCTGCGCCGGGACGGCGCCGCCGCCGTCATCAACCCCTATGACCTGGTGGCGCTGGAGGTGGGCCTGCAGTGCCTGGCAAAGGCGCCCGGCACGTTGCACGCCGTCAGTATGGGGCCGTCCTCGGCCACCGCGGCCCTGAAAACGGCGCTGGCCATGGGTGCGGAAAAGGCGCACCTGTTGTCCTCGCCGGCTTTTTCCGGGGCGGATGTGCTGGCCACGGCCTATGCGCTGTCCGCTTTTTTTGCCGTCCACCCGGCCGATGTGATCCTGTGCGGCAGCCACTCTGCCGACGGCGACACCGGGCAGACCGGCGCCATGCTGGCCGAGACGCTGGGCATTGCGCATGCCGCCGGCGCCAGCGAGATACTGGAGGTGCTGCCGGACGGACTGCGTGTGCGGCAGCAGCTGGACGGCTTCGGGCAGGTGGTATACCTGCCTTTTCCGTGCCTGCTCGTCGTTCGGGCAGACAGCTGCTACCCCCGCGTGCCCACGCTGGGCGACACGCTACGCGCCCGCCGCCAGCCCATTGTGACGCAGGACGAGCACACCCTGCCCGGGCTGGACGTGGCCCGCTGCGGGGCCAAGGGCTCTGCCACGCGGGTGGCGCAGGTGTCGGTGGTGCAGCGCACGCGCGCGGGGCGGCGCCTGGCGATGGACGCATTGCCACAGCTGGCCGACCGCCTGGTGCGGGAGGTGTATGATGGCGCATGAGCCGCACGGCGTGATGGTGCTTTGCCCGGCCACAAAGGATGGCCTTGCTTCGGTGGGCCTGCAGCTGCTGGGGCAGGGCGCCCGCCTGGCCGCACAGCTGGGCCAGCCGCTATATGCCGCCATGGCGGGCGCGCAGGTGGCGCCGCTGGCGGGCCAGCCGGGGCGCTATGGGGCGCAAAAGACCTTTTTGGTGGACCATGCGGCGCTTGAAACGTATACGGCGCAAAGCCATGTTGATGCGTTGGAGCTGCTGGTGCGCGCGGCAGAGCCTGGCGTGCTGCTGGTGGGCGCCACCGAGGCCGGGCGCGATGTGGCCGCCCGCCTGGCCGCCCGGCTGCAAACGGGCCTCACGGCAGACTGCACCGCGCTGGACATAGATGCGGACACCGGGCTGCTGGAGCAAAGGCGCCCGGCCTACGGCGGGAATGTGATGGCCACGGTGCTCTGCGCCGAAAAACGCCCCCAGATGGCCACGGTGCGCCCGGGGGTGTTTGCCGTGCCGGCGGCATGTGGCGAAACGCCCTGCCCGGTGGAAGACCTCTCGCGGCGGTTTGCCCCGGTGGCCCATGGGGTGGTGGTGCAGGCCCGCGACGAAGGGCAGCAGGGCCAAAGCCCGTTGGCGGGGGCCAAGGTGGTGGTGGCCTGTGGGCGCGGCGCCGACGAAAAAGCGCGCGGCCTGGCGCAGCAGCTGGCAGATCTGCTGGGCGGCGAGGTGGCGGCCTCGCGCGGGGCGGTGGAGCTCGGCTTTTTCCCGCGCGTTCGGCAGGTGGGCCAAACCGGCCAGACCATCCGGCCCGACTGCTACATCGCCTGCGGTATCTCGGGCGCGGTGCAGCACCTGGTGGGCATGCAGCAGGCCAAGCATGTCATCGCCATCAACAGCGACCCCGCGGCCCCCATTGCCCAGGCGGCGGACGAGGTGATCTGCGGCGATGTGGCCGAGGTGCTGGCGCAGCTGGTGGATTTGGTGCGGCAGCAGCGCGCAGGGCGTGGCTTAGCCTAGTGTACAGTACCCGAACTGTCTTTTTATTCCTTTTTGGATGCTGCCGTTGTTCCTGTTTATCTTTGTGCCCACCTTTTGCAGTTGTTTTCAGCAAAAAAGGCGCACGATAGGACAGAGCTGGAAAAAGCAGACAGCGGCCGGGCCATCAAGCATTTCAAAAAGAATGCAATGGCCCGGCCGCTGCTTTTTTTGTGCGCAGGGACAAACCGGGGAAGAGCCGGACGATGCCTAGAGCGCCGTGCCTTTTTTTGGCACGAACAAGGCGGACATGTCGGCGTGCTCGTGCTGCAGCAGCTTTATCTTTTTTTGCACGCCTGCGGCAAAGCCGGTCAGGCTGCCGTTTGCGCCAACGACCCGGTGGCAGGGAATGATGATGGAGATGGGGTTGTGCCCCACCGCCCCGCCCACCGCCTGGCTGGACATGCTTTCCCTGTTCAGCTTTGCCGCCATTTTTTTTGCGATATCGCCATAGGTGGTCACCTCGCCGTAGGGTATTTCGCGCAATATGCCCCACACGCCCTGCCGAAATGCGCCGCCGATCGGCGCCAGGGGCAGCTCGGAGCTGTCTGGCCTTGCGCCGGCAAAATACCGGTCCAGCCATTTTTTTGCGGCATGGAACACCGGCACGTCGTCTTGCTCGGCCATGCCCCCGGCAACGGTGCCCCCAAAATATTTCTGCCCCTCCACCCACAGGCCGACAAGATGCTCGCCACTGCACGCAAGGGTGAGTGTGCCCACAGGCGATGGATAGGTGGTTGAATGGTACATGGTCTGCCTCCTCTAAAGTGCGTTCCAAAGATTGACGGTGGCATAGCTGCGCCATGGCCGCCATGCCTCTGCCATGGCCAGCAGTTCTTTTGATGTGCAGGATGGAAGCGCCTTTTTCACTCCTGCATCGGTTTCAAGAAAAGCGTCCGGCCACTCCATGGCACGCATGGCGATATACTGGGCCGTCCAGCTTCCAATGCCGCGGATGGCCATCAGCTTTTCCATCTCTTTTTCCGGCGCGGGCGGAAGGTCCAGGTCTATCTCCTTTTGCGCCAGGGCGCGGGCCAGCGCATAGATGGTTTTTGAGCGGGACGAGATGATGCCCAGCTCGCCAAGGCGGTCTTCGATCGCGCCGTCCAGGTTCAAAAGCGCCTTGGGCGAGGGGAACACATGGGTCAGGCCATCTATGCCGGCCGGGGCCGGCGCGCCATAGGCGGCCACAAGCCTTGCCGCCAGGGTGCCGGCCGCCTTCACGGTTATCTGCTGGCCAAGCACGGCCCGCACCGCCATTTCGAAGGTGTCGAAGCAGCCGGGCAGGCGGGTGCCCAAAACACACAGGCCGGGGCGGATATCATTCATGGCCGAGAGTGTTTCGTACACCGCGTGCGGCTCGCAGGCGAGGTCGAACAGATGGCGCACCCGGGCCAACACCTGCGGCAGCACCGCCAGCAGGCTCTCGCTCACCGAGACCGTCAAGGTGTGCTTTTCGGGGCGGTGGCCCACCCGCACCCAGCCGCACACCGGCTTTTGCCCGGGCGGTGCCAGGCAAACGGTGCGCAGGTATTCACCATCCCTCACGGCGTCCACCCCGGAAATGGCGCGCCCGGCAAGAAAAGCCAGCATTTGCGCCCATGGGTAGGGCGGGCGGTAGCCCAGCGCCAGCGTGATCTCTCCGCGCTTCTGCCCGCCCGCTTTCTGGCCTTTACGCAAAGCGCTGGGCGACAGATGATAGTGTTTTTTGAAAAGGTCGTTGAACCGGCGAAGGCTTCCAAACCCGGCGGCCATGGCGACGGCCAACACCGATAGGTCCGTGTCGGTGAGCAGGTTTTTTGCAAGCAGCAGGCGGCATGTTTGCAGATACTGAACCGGCGAAACGTTGTACTCTGCCACAAAAACACGCCGCAAATGCCGGGTGGTGCAGCCCAGCCGCGCCGCCAGCTCCTCCAGGGTCTGCCCGCTTTTGCAGTTATCCTGCAGCAACCTTGCCGCCCGGCGGGCCAGTGACACGCTCGCGTCGGTAACAGCGGCGCCGGGGGCAAGCTCTGGCCGGCACAAAAGGCAGGGGCGATACCCCGCCTGCTCGGCCGCGGCGGCCGTGGAATAGAAGGTGCAGTTTTCGGCTTTGGGCTGTTTTGCGCGGCACACCGGCCGGCAGTAAATGCCTGTGGAGGATATGCCGACAAAGAACCGCCCGTCAAAGCGTGCGTCCTTTGCCTTGAAAGCCGCATACAGGCCCTTGTCATCAAGGGACATTTTCTGCACCTCCTCATTTAACCAGTTTCATTATAACATATGGTGCAAATACGGCGGGCCAAGTTACACAAAAAACAGCAGCTGCAAGGCTGCTGTTTTGCGCTCTTACCAAAAAGCGAAGATAGTATGGCAATTAGATTTTATCAAGCTCTAGTGCCTATATCCTCTAGTTTTGAATCCAATTCCTTCAAATTATCATCAGTTTATTTAGGCTATCTTGTAGTTCGGTATCATCAAGAAGATAAACCTAGCAATTCTTAAAGTGACGAAAACTCAATATGCTCACAGGCAAAAAATACAAACACCAAACTTCTAAAACGGCAATACCAATAATGTCACCTCCGGCCATATCGGGGCTGAATATGCCCAGCGCGGGAATGAAACATACAACGCAGAAAACGCCGTGAATAAGCAATAACGCTTTCAGTATTTTTGTTTCATGGCTTTGGGGGTTGATTGTTAGACCGATAAAAAACGTGGAAATTGCCAGCATACCATATCCGAACAAGTCGTAAGAAAAAAACAAACCGAATTTCCCATAATCCAGTAAGTATTGCGCCTGTTCTGAAAGTGCATACTGCCTTACAGTAGTCACTTGTGCGTAGTACACGGCTATAACAAAAACCGCATAGAGAGCGGCAAATATCATACCAATGTATTTAGCTGACTGCGTTTCTTCCGCTGCGTAGCTGCTGTACGCACAGGCCATTGCAACATAACCACACGCCAAAAAGATGCAAGCTGTATAGGCGGCACTGGAAAACCCAATAAGCATAAATACTGCAAATAGAGCTACACTAACACCCACAACGCCAGAAGCAATCATACCAATTCGTCTATTCATCTATTTTCCTTTGTTCACTTTATTTGCCATATATGGCGATTCTGTCACCCCACGCATAAACGTTTTTTTGAGCAGGGCTCAACATTACTCATTATATCATATGCTGTGCCTGTGTTGGTAGCTGATATCAACGCTGCATATGCTCATTGAAAATGAATGTCCATACTTCATTTTGAGCAAGTTGACGCCTCAGGTGCTTGAAAAGCGGTTCTGCAGGATGAGTGGGCCTGAAACAGAATGGACACGGCGGTTCGAAAGTTGATTTTTTGTATATTTAAAGCCTGCATTTAAACTGTTCGAAGAAAAGCTGTCTAACCTTAGCTTTGTTGAAACATATGCGATATATCGCTTGCACAATAGAAAACGACGGTTGAGCCTGAACAGTCCAAAAGAATTGTTCAAATCTTCAACCGTCGTTCACTATGGTCGGGGCGACAGGACTTGAACCTGCGGCCTCTTGCTCCCAAAGCAAGCGCGCTACCACCTGCGCCACGCCCCGCGTTGTCCATTATAATGAAATGTGCCGGGGCCGTCAAATGGGCGAAAGGCGGCCGGGAAAAGCACGGTGCCTCAGGCGATGCC
>JBFXKS010000026.1:0-12141 GCA_050173515.1 Oscillospiraceae bacterium
TGTGTGATGACGATGATGCCCGACACCAAAAAGGCGGCGGCGTCGGCGATGGGCCCGGCATACATCACCCCGGTGACGCCGTAGTAGATGGGCAAAATGGCGATGAGCGGCAGCAGGAAGATGATCTGCCGGGTCATGGACACCAAGATGCCCAACGGCGCCTTGCCAATGGAGGTGAGGAAGTTGGAGCACACCGGCTGCACGCCGTTCAAAAAGGTCATCAGCATGTAGGTGCGCAGGTAGCGCACGGCAAACTCCAGGTACAGTGGGTCATTCTCACCAAAGATGCTCATCACCGTCTCGGGGAACAGCTGGAAGATGAGAAAGAAGATGATGGACGAGATGGTGGCGGCGATGAGCGCGCGGAACAGGCTGTCCTTCACGCGCTGGTATTGCTTGGCGCCGTAGTTGAAGCCCACGATGGGCTGGTTGCCCTGCGCAATGCCGATGTTGACCGACATGAACACCACGTTCACCTTGGTGATGGCGCCCACGCAGGCCAGCGGGATCACGCTGCCGTACACCGACATCGCGCCGTAGTGGCGCAGCACGTTGTTCATCACCACCTGCACCACGGTCATGGCCAACTGGTTGAAGCAGGCGGCCGCACCCAGCGAGCAGATCATCTTCACATACTTGCCCTGCAGGCGCAGGTGCTCTTTTTTCAGCGGCACAGACTTGAAGCGCTTCACCATGTACAGGATGCCCAAAACGGCCGAGAGCACCTGCCCCAGCGTGGTGGCCCAGGCGATGCCGGCGATGCCCATTTTGAAGACGAACAGGAAGATGGGGTCGAAAATGACGTTGAAGATGGCGCTGGAGAGGATGCAGATCATGGCGTAGTTGGGGCTGCCGTCGGCGCGTATCATGTGCATGCACACCATGGTGACGACCAAAAACGGGATGCCCAGGCAGATGATGGCCGTGTACGACTGGGCGTAGGGCAGCACGTCTGCGGTGGCGCCGAAAAGGTTGAGCATGGGGTTTAGAAACAGCAGCGTGATGGCACACATGGCCACGCCGAAAATGGAGGCCAGGCTGAGCACATTGCCGGCCACATGGCTGGCGGCCTCGCCGTCTCCGGCGCCCAGCTTTAAGCTGAAGTTAGACGCGGCGCCCACGCCCAGCAGCAGGTTCACCGAGATGCAGATGGTGGTGAGCGGGAAGGCGACGTTGGTGGCCGCGATGCCCACCATGCCAATGTCGTGCCCGATGAAGATCTGGTCCACGATGTTGTAGATGGCGTTCACCACCAGGCTGGTGACGGCCGGCACCGAAAAGCGGAACAGCGGCTTGCCTATTTTTTCGGTGCCCAGCGGGTTTTTGGAAATGGGTGGCCTTGTGTACGTTTGGGCCATGACGGATGCCTCCTTGCATGAGGGAAAAATGACGGTCTCGGCAGGGGCGCGGCGGCGCCGGGCCCCGGTGGGAAAACGCAAAAGGTGGTGCTGGAATGATGTGCGCCAGGCTAAGGGCGGGAGGTGTCCACCCCGTAGCCCGAGAGGATGTGCAGGCACTGGCGGTAGGTGTCGGCCACCAGCCGGGCACAGAAAGTGCGGCGGGTGTCGGTGTCCCGTGGGGCGATGTCCCGGCACTGGGTGCTGCCGTATTGGCCCTCGAACCAGGCCAGCAGCTCTTCCACCGCCGGATAGTAGGCGGAGCCGGTGCCGGTGTCGTCGGAGGCCAGCTGTGGCGCAAAGCTGGAGATGAGGCAGGCGCCGCCCGTTAAAGTGCCACAGGTGCTGCGCCCGCCCATGCCGCGCCCCAGCCCGCCCAGGCAGCGCAGCAGGAAGGGGTCGCTGATGCCGCGCTGCTCCATCGAGAGCGCCAGCATGGCCTGGCTGCAGTGGTATTTTTGGTCTGTCAGCTGCAATACGCGGGCGGTGAGGGCATCGTCCATGGGATAGTTCCTTTCAAGGGGCAGCCGGGGCTACCGGAATATGCGCTTGCCCTGTGTGCATGGGCGTGGCAGGTGCGATGGCGCAAAGGCGAGGTGCAGCGGCACGTGCTGGCGCATGCGGGCGGTGAGCGGTGCATCGTAAAGCTGGGCCAGCAGGGCCTGCGCACGCGCCTCGGGCAGCGGCGGCGCCCAGATGTCCAGCTGGATGGCGCCGTCGGCGCGCTGTGTGAGCTGATAGTCCAGCACGGCGTCGTAGGCAAAAACGCAGTCGTCCAGCTCCAGCAGCTTCAGGCTGAAGGGGCCGAAGGCCAGCGTGCAGTGCGGCACGCGCCGCGGCGCTGCGATGCGCGGAAAAGGCGAGGTGCAGCCGCAGGGCTCGGCCAGCATCCGGGCGGCGTCGCCGGTGCGGTACCGGATGAGGGGCATGGCCTGGCGCGTGAGGGTGGTGAAGACCAATTCGCCCTCTTCGCCCGGGCCCAGCACGTCGCCGGTGGTGGGGTGCACCACCTCGAAGTAAAGGTCGTTTTCACGCAGGTGCAGCCCCGCATGGCAGTGGCAGTCCACCGACGCGCCATAGCCCATCTCGGTGGCGCCATAGTGGTTGAAAACGGTGCAGCCGAAATCGCGCTCGATGCGTGCCTGCACAGAGGGCGCCACGTGGTCGGCGGCCATGAGGGCGGCAGAGAGGTGCGCGGCGGCGGTGGGGCAGTGGGCGGCCACGTGGGCCGCAAGGCCCATCACCTGCACCGGCAGCCCCACGATGCAGTGCGGCCGGTGGGCCTGCATGAAGCGTGCGGCGTCGTCAAAGCGGGAAATCATGCCATAGGGCAGCGGCGTTACGTCCATTTGCACCAGCGCTTTCGAAAGCAGGTGCAGTAGCCCGTCTTCGGCGGTGCCGGGCAGGCACACCATCACCGTTTGGCCGGGCCCTGCCATCTCGCGCATGCCGGCCGCGAAAAAGCGCACGGTGGCGGCCAGGTCGGCCTCGGAAAAGCCGATGCGCTTGGGCGGGCCCGTGCTGCCCGAGGTGGGCAGGGTGACGATGCGCGCAACCTCGCGCTCGGGCACGCACAAAAAGGCCTCCAGCCCGTCGGCGAGGTGCCGCTCGGTTGTAAAGGGAAGCGCCTTTAGGCTTTCAAGCGTGAAAGGGCCGGAGAGGCCGGCCAGGTGCCCGGCGTAAAAGCGGGAGTGGCGCTGTGCGTGGGCAATGGTCTCATTAAGGCGCGCCTGCTGCCAGGCGCGCAGGTCGGGCAGGGTGGGGCACGCCGTGCCAATGGCGTCGGCGATGAGGGGATACAGCTGGCTGCGTGGCAAGGGTGTCCTCCTTTGCGCGTGGCGGCCCACGTGGGCCGCCCGGTTGACAAGCGGCGGCGGCTGCCCTTATAGTTTAAAGTGCATCGGCCCGGTGTGCACAAAGGGCGCATGCAGGCCCGAAAAAGACAAGCAGAGGGAGGCGGCGGCATGGCACAGGCCCCAAACGACGCGATGTTGCGGGCCACCTGCCGGCCGGGCGGCCTGGCGCTGACCGAGGTGCTGGTGGCGAAAAGCGGCCTGCGCCCGCCGGCGGCCTGCCTGGACGTGGCCTGTGGCAGCGGCGCCACCGTGCACCACCTGCGCGAGGCCTGCGGGTTTGAGGCCTTTGGTGTGGACGTGGCGCCAAGCGCAGAGGAGGCGGGCATCGTGGCGGGCCCGGCCGAGGCTTTGCCCTTTGAGGCCGGGCGGTTCGACGCGGTGTTCTGCGAGTGTAGCCTGTCGCTGTTCGAGGCCCCGGCGCGTGCGCTGGGCGAGTGTGCCCGCGTGCTGCGGCCGGGCGGCGCATTGCTGCTGAGCGACCTTTATTCCCGCACAGCGGCCCTGCGGCTAAAAGGGCAGGCAAAGAACCTTTACACAAAAGCGGAGCTGGAGCGGCTGCTGGCCGGGCAGGGCTTTGCCATCACGTGGTTCGAAGACCACAGCGATGCCCTGAAAGAGATGGTGGCCTGGCAGATATTGCAGGGCGGCAGCGACGCCTTTTACCGCGCGCTGGGCACCAGCGTTGAGGCGATGAAGCAGGCCAAATGCGGCTATTACCTGCTGGGCGCAAAGCGGGCGGCACACCTGCCGCCCGGCGAAAAGAACGCCGCCGCGCCCAGCCTATAAAGAGTATTATAACGCAAGTGGCCGCATTGCTCAAGCTTTAATTTTGGGCGGCGGGCTGTGATGGCCGGCTTTAGAGGCAGCGGATGTCTGCCGCAAAAAAAGGCGGGGGCGGCCTGCGGGAGCGCCGCCTGAGCCGTGGGGCAGAGCGCTGTTATACATCGAAATAACGCCAAAAACATGAACAGGAAAGGAAGCGTGACGTGCGCTATATCGACAGCCCCAGCCAAAACGCCTATTTTAACATGGCGCTGGAGGAATATGTGTTCGAGCGCCTGCCCAAAGACGAGCAGTGGTGCATGCTGTGGCAAAACGCCCGCGCCGTGGTGGTGGGCAAATACCAGAACACCGCCGGGGAGATCAACACCGCCTTTGTGGAGGAGCAGGGCATCCAGGTGGTGCGGCGGCTGTCTGGCGGCGGGGCCATGTACCAGGACCTGGGCAACCTGAACTTCACCTTTGTGGTGGACCAGCAAAAGGCCAAGGCGCTGGATTTCGAGCTGTTCATCGCGCCGGTGGTGCGCGCGCTGCGCCGCCTGGGCGCGCCCGCCGAAAAAAACGGCCGCAACGACATCGTCATCGACGGCCGCAAGATCTCGGGCAATGCGCAGTACAACAAAAACGGGCGCACCATGCACCATGGCACGCTGCTGTTCTGCAGCGACCTTTCCATGCTGGGCCGCGTGCTGCAAGTAGACCGCGAGAAGATCGCTTCGAAAGGGGTGCCGTCGGTGGGCAGCCGGGTGGGCAACATCAGCGCGTGGCTGCCCGCGCCGCTGACGATGGCCGACTTCAAGCAGGCGCTGGTGGAGGCGTTGTTTGAAGGCGGCGGCATGCAGCCCTATGCCCTCGGCGCCGGGGACATCGCGGCTGTGCGGGCGCTGGAGCGCGAAAAATACGCCACCTGGGCGTGGAACTACGGGTGCTCGCCCGCCTACACCCAGCACAAAAAGCGGCGGTTCGCCTTTGGCGGCGTGCAGCTTTTGATGCAGGTGGACAAGGGTGTGCTGCAGGCGCTGGCCATCCGGGGGGACTTTTTTGGCAACGGCGAGGTGGCCGCGCTGGAGCAGGCGCTGGCCGGGGTGCCGCTGCAGGCCCAGGCGGTGCGCGCCGCGCTGGCCGGTGTGGATGTGGCGGCGTATATCCACGGCATGGACGGCGAGAAGCTGGCCGAGCTGCTGCTGCACTGAATGCGAAGCCGGGCGCAAGCAAGACATAGGAAGGTTTGACGACGAGAGGGTACGCAAACACAACGGGAGGTGACAGACATGCCGATGATCGAGATGCCCATGGAGGAGCTGAAGGTGTACGCCGGCAGCAGCCCCAAGCCGGCCGACTTCGAGCAGTACTGGCAGGAGAGCCTGCGTGAGCTGGACGAGACCGGGATGGACTGCGAGGTGAAGCCGGCCGCGTTCAAGGCCAAGGGCGCCGTGTGCAGCCACCTGTACTTCACCGGCACGGGCGGCGCACGCATCCACTGCAAGCTGCTGATGCCCGAGAAGCCGGGCGGCCCGGTGCCGGGTATCGTGCTGTTCCACGGCTATTTTGGAAACGCGGGCAGCTGGAGCGAAAAGCTGCACTATGTGAACAGCCTGGGCGCCGCCGTGCTGGCCATGGACGTGCGCGGGCAGGGGGGCACCTCGCAAAGCGTGTACGCCGGGGTGGAGACGCTGTACGGCCAGGTGGTGCAGGGCGTGGAAGACGAGGACCCCAAGGCCCTGTTCTACCGCCACGTGTACCTGGACGCCGTGAAGGCCGCCCGCCTGCTGATGCAGATGGACGGCGTGGATGCCGGGCGCATCGGCGTGTGCGGGCCCTCGCAGGGCGGGGCGCTGGCGGTGGCCTGCGCCGCGCTGGAGCCGCGGGTGAAGCGCACGGTGCCCATCTACCCGTTTTTGAGCGATTTTGTGCGCGTGCGCGATCTGGCCGGGTATATCACGGGCTACCGCCAGTTCGACCAGCACTTCCGCTACCGCGACCCGCTGCACCAGCGCGAGGACGCCTTCTTCCAGCGCCTGGGTTACATCGACATCCAGAACCTGGCGCCGCGCGTCAAAGCGGACGTGCTGTGGCTGCTGGGCCTGATGGACGACGTGTGCCCGCCGTCCACCCAGTTTGCGGCTTTCAACAAAATAATTTCACATAAGGAAATGCTGATATACCCCGATTTTGGGCACGAGCCCCTGTACAAATCTGCCGATAAAGTATATAATTATTTTATGGAACTTTAACAGGGGAGCTCCCGGAAGTTCGAAAAGAAATGCTGCGATGAGCAAGGGAAAAAAGGAGAGAAGACCGATATGATGACAGGCGAACAATATTTACAGAGCCTTCGAGATTTGAAACTGCAGATGTACATGTTTGGCGAGAAGATAGAGACCGCAGTGGACGACCCCATTTTGCGCCCCAGCGTGAACTCGGTGAAGGCCACCTACGACCTGGCACAGATGCCTGAGTACGAGGACCTGATGACGGCGACCTCCCATATCACCGGCAAGAAGATCAACCGGTTTTGCCATATCCACCAGAGCACCGAAGACCTGGTGAAAAAGGTGAAGATGCAGCGCCTTTTGGGGCAGCACACCGCGGCGTGCTTCCAGCGCTGTGTGGGCATGGATGCCCTGAACGCCGTGTACAGCACCACCTTTGAGACAGACATGAAGCACGGCACCGAGTACTATCAGCGCTTCATCAAATATCTGACCTATGTGCAGGACAACGATTTGGTAGTGGACGGCGCGATGACCGACCCCAAGGGCGACCGCGGCCTGCCGCCCCACAAACAGAGCGACCCCGACCTTTACCTGCGCGTGGTAGAGCGCCGGCCCGACGGCATCGTGGTGCGCGGCGCCAAGGCCCACCAAACGGGCATGTCCAACTCGCACGAGGTGCTGGTGATGCCCACCGTGACCATGACCGAAGAAGACAAAGACTTTGCCGTGTCGTTCGCCGTGCCGTCCGACACCGACGGCATCTTCATGGTCATCGGGCGCCAAAGCTGCGACACCCGCAAGCTAGAAGGCTCCTGCATGGACGTGGGCAACTCCGAGTTTGGCGGCATGGAGGCGCTGGTGATCTTCGACAACGTGTTCGTGCCCACAGAGCGTATCTTCATGGACGGCGAGGCTGACTGCTCCGGCATGCTGGTGGAGCGCTTTGCCGGCTACCACCGCCAGAGCTACGGCGGCTGCAAGGTGGGCGTGGGCGACGTGTTGATCGGCGCGGCGGCGCTGGCAGCCGACTACAACGGTGCTAACAAGGCCTCCCACATCAAGGACAAGCTCATCGAGATGACCCACCTGAACGAGACGCTGTTCTCCTGCGGCATCGCGTGCTCGGCACAGGGCGTGAAAACCGAGAGCGGCGCATACCTCATCGACATGCTGCTGGCCAACGTGTGCAAGCAGAACGTCACGCGCCTGCCGTACGAGATCGTGCGCCTGGCCGAGGACATCGCCGGCGGCCTGATGGTGACGGCGCCCTCTGAAAAAGACCTGCGCGACCCGAAGGTGGGCCCGTATATCGAGAAATACCTGAAGGGCATCGACGGCGTGTCCACCGAGGACCGCCTCAAGATCATGCGCCTGGTGGAGAACCTGTCCCTGGGCACCGCGGCGGTGGGCTACCGCACCGAGAGCCTGCACGGCGCCGGCAGCCCGCAGGCCCAGCGCGTGATGATCGGCCGGCAGGGCAACTTCGAGATGAAGAAGCAGCTGGCCAAGCGCATCGCCAAAATCGACAAATAGCCCGTGGCCATAAGCGGCTGATTGCCGAGAAAAAGAGCGACTGAAAGACGGATATAGGCAAACGGCGGAAGCACTTCCGCCGTTTGCTTTTGTGCTGGACGCACGCGGGCATTATTGACGTTTCAACACAAATCCTGTAAAGTAAATAGGAGGCAAAAAAGGGTATTTTTGTGTGCAGGAGGAGCGGTATGAAAGCACGGGTGTTTCGCTATTTGGCGGCGGGCTTCAATCTGGTCATTTTGGTTTTGGCGTTTGCGCTGCCCTACCTTGCGGGCATGAGCATGTTTTCCGTTGGCACCAGCGGCATGGCGGCCATTCTAAGCCCGGAGGTGCAGCAGCACTATGCCATCCTCTCGGTGGGGCTGTGGGCCATGCTGCTGCTGCCGCTGGCCTGCGCGGTGATGTGGGTGCTGCAGCAGGTGCCCCGCTGGGCGGTGATGCTGACGCAGTTCGTAATGCTGCTGGTGGGGCTGTGCGTCAGCGTGTTCCTGCTGCTTTTTGCCAACCAGCTGGAGCGCTCGCTGACGGGCGTGGCCTGGGACGTGGTGACGGGCCTGTTCGGCGGCGAGAGCGTGCTGGCCAACTACATCAACGTGTATTTCTGGCTGTACCTGCTGCTGGCCTTTGTGGCGCTGCTGATGGGCGCTTTTGCAGAGCAGCGGTACGACGACTACGACGACGAGGACGTGTACGAAGCGGTGCCGGCCACCGCCGCGCCCGCCGCCGCTGTGCCGGCGGCGCCTGCCGCGAAGAAGCGCGAGCAGACCCAAAAGGTCGGCGGGAAGGCGGAGGGAAAAACCGAAGGGAAGGCCGCCGTGGTGGAGTGCCGCGGCGGGGTGTTTGCCGGGCAGCAGTTTGCCATCAGGCCCGGCGAGACGCTGACCTTTGGGCGCGACCCCAACGAGTGCGACGTGCTGTTCCCGGCAGATGACCTGCACGTGAGCCGCAAGCATTGTGTGGTGGCCCTGCGCGAGGTGGGGCACATCTACGACGTGGAGTGCACGTCGTCCAACGGCATGATGGTGGGCGGCGAGGTGTGCGCCGCCGGCCAGAAGAAGACGGTGAAAAAGGGCACCACGATCTATGTGGGCGACAAGGAAAACGCCTTTGTGCTGAACTAAACCCAAGCATAAACCCCGGCGCCACACCTGTGGCCGCCGGGGTTTATCATAAAGAAACACAGGCTAGGCCGGTGGCGCCTGCAGGTTTTGGGCCATGGCCTGGAAATAGTCCACGTATTGCCCGGCCACCTGTGGCCAGGCCATCATGTGGCCGTAGCGCAGCACGTTTTGCTCCATCTCGGCCCGCAGCTCGGGGTTTTCGATGAGGATGTCGATGCAGGCTGCCAGAGAGTGGGCGTCCTCAAAATGTGCCAGCAGCCCGCGGCCCTCGGCCAGCAGCTCCTGCGCATAGAGGTATGGCGTGGACACCGCTATGCGCCCGCAGCTCACCGCGTAGGCCAGCGCATTGCTCACGGTGGGCTGCCAGTCCGGGTAGGGGCTGACAAAGATGTCGCACATCAAAAGGAAGTGCTGGATCTCGGCCAGGGTGAGCGGGCGCTGGATGAAGTGCACGTTTCGCTCGATGCCAAGGTCCCTTGCCAGCTGGTGCAGGCTGTTGCGGTAGGTCTCGCCCTCTGTTTTCAGCGTGTCGGGGTGGGTGTTGCCCAGCAGCAGGTACTGCACGTCGGGGTGGCGCTTGGCCACCTCGGCCACGGCGCGGATGCCGTACTCGAAGCCCTTGTCGGGCGTGAAGAGGCCATAGCTGCACACCACCGGCTTGCCGCTCAGGCCGCTGGCGGCCTTCAGGGCCTCGCGGTCGGCCGTGCCGGGCTCGGCCACGCCCCGGGGCAGCACGGCCACGCGCTGCGGCGGGATGCCGTACACCTCGGCCAACACGCGGCGGCAGTGCTTGCTGAGCACCACGACGCCCTGGCTGGCGTGTCCCAGTTCGGCCATGATCTCCCGCTGGGCGGGCAGCGGCCGGCTGGGCACGTGGTGGCAGGTGACGAAATAGGGTAGGGCCACGCGGTCCAGCAGGTCCAACAAAAAGATGCCGTGGGCCCCGCCATAGATGTCGTAGCCGTGCTCCACCATCAAAAAGTCGGCGGGCGACTCGTTGATGATGTCGGCGGCGGCCAGATGGGAGAACCAGTGGTCCTGGCTGAACTGGGCCATCACCTCGCCGGAGTAGCGCTGGGAGGCGTGGGTGACGGCGATGACCTTTGGCTCTATCTCGGGGCGGGTTTTCAGCTCCTGGATGAGCTCGTGCGTATAGGCGGCCACCGTGCATTCGCGCGGCGGGTAGGTGCTGAGGAAAATCACTTGTGTGGGGGTCTCTGCTTGCATGGCTTGCTCCTGATGCTGTGGGTTGCGGCGCGACGAAAGGAACACGCCGTCTCCCAGTATAGCAGGGCGGCAGTGCAAAACGGCGCGAAACAGGCACTTTTACGGCATAAATGGGCATAAAGGCGGGCTCGGGTCATTCCACCACAAGGGCCAAACAGGAAAGCGAGGGAGACACGGATGCTGAAGATCGAACGGGGAGACATCACCACCTGCAAGGTGGATGCCATCGTGAATGCGGCCAACAACAGCCTGCTGGGCGGCGGCGGTGTGGACGGGGCCATCCACCGCGCGGCGGGGCCGCAGCTGCTGGAGGAATGCCGCACGCTGGGCGGCTGCGAAACCGGGCAGGCCAAGATGACGGCGGGGTACGGCCTGCCGGCAAAGCACGTGGTGCATGTGGTGGGGCCGGTGTGGCACGGCGGCACGCAGGGCGAAGCGCAGCTGCTGTATAGCTGCTATGCCAACGCGCTGCGGCTGGTGGGGCAGGCGGGCCTGCAAAGCGTGGCCTTTCCGTCCATCAGCACCGGGGTGTATCGCTACCCGGTGGCCGCCGCGGCGCAGGTGGCCATGCGCGCGTTCGAGCAGGAGCTGCCCCGCTGGCCCGGCATCGAAGTGGTGAGCATGGTGTGCTTCGACGAACGCACCGAGCAGGCCTACAGGGACGCCTTGGCCCAAAGCGGCTTGGCCGGCGGCTGATCGCAGGGCCAGCCGGCTGAAGAATACAAAAAAAGAGAACGCATCAGCGTTCTCTTTTTGCTGCCTTGGCAGCCGAAGGTGAAAACGGCCGCACTGTGAAGCCAATGTTCTTGTCAGCGCAGGTGCCAGATGTCCCGGTCGTACTCGGCCACGGCGCGGTCGCTGGAAAAGAACGGAGATTTCGCGATATTGTGCAGCGTTTTCCGCGCCCACGCCGGGCGGTCCTCGTAGTCGGCCAGCATGCGGTCCTTGGTTTCGAAATAGCTTTGCGCGTCCGGCAGCGTCATGAAGTAGTCCTTGGCGATGAGCTCGCGGTGCAGCCGCGCAAGGCAGGTGCGGTCGCCAATGGCCACCAGCTCGCGGCTGACGATGAAGTCCACCAGGCGGCCGATGTCTTCGTCGGCGTAGTAGGGCAGGGGGTCGTAGTCACCTTTGTCGTAGCGCTTCATCACCTCGGCGCTGCTTTTGCCAAAGATGTAGATGTTCTCCTCGCCCACCAGTTGGGCAATCTCCACGTTGGCGCCGTCCATGGTGCCCAGCGTCAGTGCGCCGTTCAGCATGAACTTCATGTTGCCGGTGCCGCTGGCCTCTTTGGAGGCGAGCGAGATCTGCTCGGAGATGTCGCAGGCGGGAATGAGCGCGTCGGCGGCGGAGACGTTGTAGTTCTCCACTATGGCCAGCTGCAGGTGTGCATTCACCTGTGCATCCTGCCGGATGAGCTGCTGCAGGCACAGGATGAGGTGGATGATGTCCTGCGCGATGACATAGGCGGGCGCGGCCTTGGCCCCGAAGATGACGGCGATGGGCCGCGCGGGCAGCCGGCCGGCCTTGATGGCCAGGTACTGCCGAATGACCCACAGGGCGTTCAGCTGCTGCCGCTTGTACTCGTGCAGGCGCTTCACCTGGATGTCGAACACGGCGTTTGGCGCAAGGTGGATGCCGGTGTTCTGCGCGAGGAACTCGGCGGCGCGTGCCTTGTTCTCCGTCTTGACGGCGCACAGGCATTCGAGTGTGTGCGCATCGTTTTGGTGGGCCAGCAGCTCTTCCAGCAGGTTCGGGTCTCGCCTAAAGCCCGGGCCGATGCGCGCCTCAATGAACTGTGTGAGGGCGGGGTTGTCGGCCAGCAGCCAGCGGCGGTGGGTGATGCCGTTGGTCTTGTTGTTGAAGCGCTTGGGGTAGGCCTTGTAAAAAGGCTGCAAGGTGCTTTTTTTCAGGATCTTGGTGTGCAGCGCGGCCACGCCGTTCACCGAAAAGCCGTAGTGGATGCACAGCCGCGCCATGTGCACCTGGTCGTTTGCGTCGATGATGGCCAGCT
>JBFXKS010000027.1:0-12129 GCA_050173515.1 Oscillospiraceae bacterium
TGCATATCGCTATGACTTTACAACTTGGCATTTGCGGTTTTCCTCCCTTCAAAATATTTAGCCGCCTCCTCCCGGTTTGGGCGGGACGGCTATGTACAAAAAAGCGGGAGGAAACAGAAAATGCCGTCTGCTCTTAATGGAAAAGAACAGACGGCCTCATTATATGTATGCAGTTTTCTATCCGACTTTAACTTTCTTGGTCTTGGCGTTCATGACGGCCAGCAGCGCATCGTCCACAGTGTCGGTGTATTTTCCCTCGGCGATGAGGCTGTTCCGCAGGTTGTTCAATGCGTAGATGATGAGCCGCCATTCATCGTAGCTGACAAGGTGCTTCTTTTTCTTCATAACCTCTGCCTCCTTCCTGTTTTTAGTATATATGCCGGGAAGATGGGCGGCAAAGGTGTGATTTCTGATTTTAGTGCAACGATATTTAGTCGTTACATAGTCATTTATTCGATTGTACGCAAATAGCATTTCACCGACGACGGGTACAGCGGGACAAACTTCAACCGCCCCGGCTTTCAGGAAATGCTTGCGGACGTTAAGGCGGGCAAGATAAGCCGCGTTATCGTCAAGGATATGTCCCGTTTCGGGCGTGACTATCTGCAAGTGGGTATGTACACCGATATTCTGTTTCCTGACTTTGGCGTACATTTTGTTGCGGTAAATGACGGCGTGGACAGTACACGCGGGGACAATGAGTTTACCGCTATCCGCAATGTGTTTAATGAAATGTATGCACGGGATACGTCAAAGAAAATCCGGGCAACATGGCAGTCAAAGGGGAAATCCGGCGAACACCTTACCACTATTCCCCCTTATGGCTACCGCAAAGACCCGGAGAACAAAAAGATTTGGATTGTTGACCCGGAAGCTGCCGCCGTTGTCCAAAAGATATTTGCTTTGTGTATGGACGGCTTCGGCCCGACGCAGACCGCAAGATGGTTACGGGAAAATAAAGTCCTGAACCCTACGGCATATTGCCGGGCGAATGGCTTGCCCGCTGTCAATAAGCCAACGAAAGACCCCTATAAATGGACGAATGAAACGGTATCCCGTACATTGGAGCGTGTCGAGTATTTAGGCCATACGGTAAACTTCAAGACGAAAAAGCAATCCTACAAAAGCAAAAAAAAGATATGGAATGACCCGTCGGAATGGGTAATTTTCGAGAATACACAGCCGCCTATCATAGACGAAAGCGTGTTCTTGATAGTCCAGAATATCCGGCAGTCCCGGCGACGGCCTACCAAAATGGGTGATATGGGTATGTTTTCCGGCCTGTTGTTTTGCGCCGATTGCGGCGGCAAGATGTACCAGTGCCGGACAAACGAGTTTAAGCCGGAACAGGAATACTTTATCTGTTCCACCTATCGCAAAGACCGTACAATATGCGATAATACCCATTCAATCCGCAATATGCCTTTGACTGAAATCGTTATCCGCAACCTACGGGAAGCTATCGCGTATGTGACGCAGTATGAAGATGATTTTATCCGTGAAGCTGCTGAAACAGACACGCGGGCAAGGGATAAGGCGTTGTTGCAGAAAAAGGATACCCTTGCTGGGGCGGAAAAGCGGATTGCAGAGCTTGACGTAATTTTCAAGCGTATTTACGAGGACAACATAAGCGGGAAGCTGACCGACGAGCGTTTCATAAAGCTATCCCGCGATTATGAGCTTGAACAGGATAACCTAAAGGCTACGTCCAAAATACTGCGCGAGGAAGTCAAGCGGCAGGAAAAGAACAAGTCTAACGTCGGCAGCTTTATTGCCACCGCAAAGAAGTACACCGACCTGACCGAGATTGACGCAACTATATTGCGGGAGTTTATTGACAAAATCCTTGTTTCTAAGACTTCCGGCAAGAAAGGCCGTGGAGCTTCCGACAAGGTACAGGAAATCGAAATCGTCTATAACTTTATCGGTGCGTTTGATTTTGGTAAGGCCACACAGCAATTCCAAAACTACAATGAAATAGCGAAAGTCGGCATAGCCTAATGAGCCATGCCGACAATCGCCTTAAATGTTTTCTTAACTCACCGCCCCATTAGCCGGGGGTTTCTTTTCAAAAGGCCAGAAAGAAAATGGGAGGTTTTATACATGGGCAGACACCAGTTGTTCTCCACCCACCGTGTTTACAGGACAAAAAAGACAAACCCATGAAATAGCCGTAGTTATCTGGAGTTTGCCTGTTGTGTGGTGGCGGGATAAAAAGGCTGCCCTTGATCTTCAGGGCCCCCGCGAAGGTGATAGCGAAGCGGGCCTTCGTGGGGAAGAGGAGAAATCACGGAACGGTGTAACCCCGCGCGAAGAACCGCGCGGGGTTACGTAGTGCAGTGCATTTCGACGTGGAGCTTCAGACAGGATTCGAACCTGCGACCTGCTGATTACAAATCAGCTGCTCTACCAACTGAGCTACTGAAGCCTATTAGAATGTCACCTCTGAAACCATATGCTGCCATCCAGTTGGCATGCAGTGTTGCTAGGCTCGCGTGGCTCGCCAAGAAACACTTGCGATACCAACTGAGCACCTGAAGCCTATGGTGCGGCTTTTGGCGGGATATCGGCCAGCCGCCGACGCTCCGGGCAAGCATACAGAGCACACCCGTAAGATTTGATTATAAGGCAAAACGTGATAAACCGCAAGCCTGCCCGACGTCGCGCGGCATAGGCGGCATAGCACGTTGCGTCTGGCAGCGGTGAACGCGCCAAAGTGGCCGGGGCCAAAGCGGGGCGTGGTGTCATTCCTCGGCGATGACGGGGGCGTCCACCAGGACATAAAAACTGCCCTGTGGTGTTTTGCCACAGGAAAAATCCCCGAACAGGTTGTTCACGCGCTCATCCATGCCGCGCAGGCCCTGCCCCGGCTTCACTGGCTTTTCGCTGTGGCCGTTGTCGCAGATGTGCAGGCAGACGCGGTATTCCCGCAAAACAAGCGTGACCAGCAGCCGTGTGGCATGGCCGTGCTTGATGGCGTTTGTGGCGGCCTCTTGGCAGATGTGGATGAGGTCGGCATACATATAGTGATGCAGCGGAAGTTCACTGCCGGTGATCTCGAGCACGATATCAAGCCCAACCCTGGCCATGGATGTGCGCAGGCGGTGCAGGAAGGCGATGATGCCGCCGGATGTGTCGTCGCCCAAAGACTCCAGCGCGGCGATGCTGATGTTGGCCGTGTGCAAGATCTCCCTCAGTTCGCTGCGGGCGGCAGCCTCGTTTGGCAAGGCGTTTAGCGCCAGGTGGTACAGCGCGTTTATCATGGTGAGCGTGTGGCCCAGGGTGTCGTGGATGTCCCGGAGCAGCAGCGCCCGCTCGCGCAGGGCGCCGGCCTCTCGCTCCATCTGTATACTGGCCGCAAGGGCGGTGTTCTGCTGTTCGATCTGGCGAATGGAGGACTGCAAAAGCTGGGCTTGGCGCCGGCTTTGGGCCAAAAGGGCCACCGTTTCAGAGATGTCGGTGAAAACGAGGCAGCGGCCCACCGGCCGCCGCTTTTTGCCATAGCGCGCAAAGGACACATGGGCGTTGTAATGCCGGCCGTCCACCTGCACCGGGTACATGCCTTCGCCGCTGGTGAGCAAGGGCTGGAGCATGGGATAAACCGGGATGAAGACAAACAGGCGCTCGTGCAGGCTCACCTGCGGGAAAAGCCGGGCGAAGGCATCGTTCATCCAGGCCACCTGGTAGAGCTTGTCCAGTATGGCCACCGGCTGGTCGATGTGCCCCAGATAGCTTTCAAAATCCATCGCCGGGCCTCTCTCTGCTTTCGCGCACAAGGCTGCGCACGTCCTCCAGCACCTCCAGCGACAGCTGGGCGCCTTCGCACAGGCGCTGTGGGCGGGGTTCTTCAAGCGCCGTCTCGGTTTTGTCGCGCAACTGGTCCAGCTTGCCGCGCACCTCGCGGTTCAGCTGTGTGATGATCTGCGCGCGTTGCTGCCCGGCGGCAAGGCGGGCGGCTGTTTGCGCTTGACGCCCCAGCTGTTCCGCTTGCCGGGTCAGCTGCCGGCGCGCCGCCGCCAGCTGGAGGGACTGGGTCTCCAGGTCTCGGCGCAGCTGGTCGTAGGCGGTGATGTCGGTGAGCATCATAAGGGTGTTGCCGTCTTCCAGGTGATGGACGGCCGTGTGGCATACCGCATCGGCGGGCAGTGTGGCCCCGTTGTCGTACAGCACCTCATCGTCCGGGCCCAGCACGCGCACCGGATGGCTCATGCTGTCCACCACACTTTGGGCCGCTATGGGCACAAGGCTGATCGGGCGATTGTACCAGATGACCAGGTAGCCACTCAGCATCATGAGCACATAGGCGGCCGGGGTGAAGTCCCAGGCGGGGTTTTTCAGCAGCATTCCCGCCGTGTTGGCGCCCACCGGGGCCAAAAAAGACAAAATAAAAAAGGGCGAGGGGTGTGCGTCGCCGTCCAGCCGCGTTTTTTGCATCACGACAAAAGCATAGGCAAAGCAGATGTATGAGAAGGCGGTGAAAAGATAGAACAGCCAGCTGTAGCCGCGGCCCGCCAAGCTGAACTGGGTGTAATACCAGTGGTGCCAGCCGTTGGTGAGAATGGCGATGTAAAAAAAAGCGCCGGCGCCGAACAGGATGCCCACCCTGGCCTTGCTGAGGTAGTGCCGGTGCCGGCCGCTGTAGCACCAGCCCAGGTATACGCTGGCGGGGCCCAGCGTGCACATGCCCGCGTAGCAGATGTAGAGCGCCACCCTGAAAGCCGCCTCGTGCGGCCAGTAAAGGGCGATGCTGTTGCCCAAATGCTCGCCAAAGGCCCACACATACCCCGCGGCCAGGACGATGAAATAGGCAAAGGGGGCTTTGCCCAGGCGCACAATGCGCAAAAAATAGACGGCGAAAGGCAACACAAGCGCCAGCAAGCCCCACTGCACCAGCATCCATGCGCTCACGGCCCGTCCTCCTCTGCGCCGGCCTGGTACGCCCTTTCCAGCTTGTCCCGCAGGTCGGCGCGGTCTATTGCGCCCATTTTGTGGTACACGCCTGAAACCAGGTTGCGCGCGTGGCCATAGGTGATGTGCAGCGCCACGGCAATGTCCTTGTTGTATTTACCCTGGCAGATCAAGCGGGCCACCTGCTGTTCGGCCCCGGTGAGCGCGGCCGGGCCGGGCGCTTTGCCGCCTGCCAAAAGCTCGCCCAGCTTGCGGCTGACACCGGCGTCTATCGCGCCAAGACCCCGGTATACGTTCCGAATGGCCTCGTCCAGCCTGGGGGGTGCGTCGGCCTTCAGCAGGTAGCCGTCCACGCCGATCCCAAACAGTTCACGCAGGTAATCCTCGTCATCAAAGGTGGTCAGGATCAACAGCTTGATGGCGGGCAGCTCGGCCCGCAGGGTCCGGGCCGCATGCAGGCCGTTGGTGTGGGGCATGCGGATATCCACCACGGCCACATCGGGTGGCGCGGCGCGGCACAGGGCAACCAATGCTTGCCCGTCGGCCGCCTCGCCCACCACCCGGATATCCGGCTGGGCGTTCAAATGGTCAACCAGCATGCGGCGCAGGGCCGCGCCGTCCTCGGCCAACACCACTTCAATCTTGTGGGGCATCTCCTCACCTCGCCATCATTTTAGCACACCAAATGGGGTGATGGCTATAGCCGTGTTTCGCCGGGTGTAAAGGCGCCCGTCCAAGGTGGGTCCACGGCAGGAAAGGGCGAAAATTTTGTCATTGTGACGAAAGTTGTCAGGTGTGACAACTTTTTTCTTGTAGAGAATAGGTATTCTGACGGAAACTTAAAGATAATGAATACTATGGCTGCCCAGATTGCAACCCAATAGTGTGAGGAGCGTGCGGATATGAGAAAGCGGTTTTTGAAGATCGAATGCCTGGTGCTGGCAATGCTGGTGCTGCTGACCACCCTGGTGATGCCCGTGCAGGCGGGCGCGGTGCCACTGCCAACGGACGAAGCGAGCGGCGACGGCGGCATCGTGCAGGGCGGCAACGACCAGCTGCGCCTGTATGTAAATGGCGCAAACGGCCACTTTGCCGTGGTGCCCGCCGGCGAGGACTTCACCGAAGATGCGCTCAAGTCCTACGCGGCGGTGTCCATCGGTGGTGCCGAGTACACCTATGGCGGCAGCTATCCCGACGCCGGTACCCATTTTTCCGGGGTGCTGGTGCAGGAGGATGCGCTGGTGACCCAGTGGCTCATTTTCGATTACGCCATCCAGCAGCACATGCGCGTGGTGCAGGATGAGGCCAACCACAACGCCTGGGCGGCGCATATCTGGTACGACATTTTGTATGTGGGCGAAGAGCCGGGCGACATCGCGCTGCGACTGCTGCTGGACACGCGCTTTGGCGCCGATGACGCGGCAGGCGTGGTGGTGGGTGAAGAAGCCATCACCACCGGGCGGCACTTTGCCGAGGCGCCGGAATACTTTTATGTGCCGGAGACGGCCGACGGCCCCAAGGCCTTTGGCGCCCTGGCCGGCGACGCGGGCGCCGTGGCGCCGGCGTCCCTGAGCTTTTTGAACTATGGGCAGGCCGCAGCCGGCCAGCTGTTCGCCACACAGGCGGACGAAGCCCAGCTTCTGGCGCCGGACAGCGCGGCCCTCTTCGATTTCCCGGCCCGCGCATTTGAGGGCGGCGCTGTGGACGAAGCGGACTGCCGCATCACCTATTCCGTGCAATACGGGTACTATGGCATCGGTGTGGAAGACGGCGTCATAGAGCTGGACCCCGAGGACCTCGGTTTGGAAGTGCCTGACCCCGAGGCGCCCGGCGCCTCCACCGAGGCCGCCAGCTACCCCATCGTCGAGAAGGGTTCCAACCTGACGAACCTGCTGGTCTATCCCGCCAGCGCCGCCCCCGGCGAGACCGTGCAGGTGACACGCGTGGCCCAGCCGGAGGGCATCCTGTATCTGGAGGAACAGCCGGAGAACCCGGACACCGAACGGCGGCTGATGCCGCGCTTTGCAGATGGGACATCCATGGGCGTGTTCCCCACGGTGAAGCAAAATGAAGACGGCACCATGACCTACTCCTTCCCCATGCCCTCTGCCGCTGAGCTGGACGCGCACGGCGGCGGGGTGATGCTGCAGTTCACGGCCAGCCCGGCCCCCGGCTATTACGCCCTGATTCCGCAGGGGCCGTCCATCATCGGGCTCGACCGGGACGTGCAGCTGTTCAACGACCTGCCCCACAGCGTGGCCAAGCCCGGCGCCACCGTCACGTTGGCGGCGGCCAGCGCCACCACGGGCAAAATCTACCTGGACGTCGTCAACATCCTCGTGTGGGCCGGCTCGAACATAAACTATCGCCGCCTGGAGCCGACCGTGCTTCCGGAGTCTGAGATGGACCTGGACGAGGGCCTGAGCGACTTTGTGACCTTTTACAGCCTGACGCTGCCGGCCGATGCCCCGGAAGAGGGCATGCCGCAAGAGATTAATATCAATGCGGCGCGTGGCCCGGTGCTGGCAGACTTTGCCTTCCCGGACGGCACGAACATGGCCGTGAAGGACTTTGGGATGCTGCGCGACGGCACCGACGGCATGTACTGGTTTTACCGGGCCGAGCCCGCGGGCATAGAGAACTGGGACGTCGATGCGCTGTGGGACTACACAGTGGGGCAAAATGTCACGCTGAACCTCGGCGACATCTACGTGGGGGATTTGGGCCTGTACGAGGTGGCCGTCTATGACGGCGAGGGCAACGAGCTGCCTTCTTTCTATGGCGAGTCGTTCTCCAAAGTGCTGTATGACCCCACGGGAACGATAGGCGCCAGCACCACGGGGGCCTATACCCTGACCACGACGCGCCCCACGCTGGATGACCTGTATCCGAACGGGATCCTCTACGAGGGCACGATGCAGCTCTACGTGGCGCCCCTGAGCCCCGGCACCACCACCAAGCTGACCGATGTGCACGTGGTGGTGAGCGAAAACCTGCCCACCTTCTACGACATCACCGTGGTGGACGGCAGCGGTGCCCCGCTGGACAGCGGCAGCTACACCCTCACCACCACCAAGGCCGCCGCGGGCGAGCAGGTGCAGTTCTCGGTGCTGGACACCTCGATGTATGTCATCAACGGCGTCACCTTCACCCCGGCGGTGGCCGGCCCCGGCGGCACCGACGCCGAGGTGCTGAAAAACCGCGTGTACGACTTTGTGATGCCGGCCGCAGCGCTGGAGATAGAGGTGGACCGGCAGGCCCCGCCCGTGCCAAAGGCCCGCTACACCATCACGCCGCACTTTGTGGTGAACCAGCAGAGCGAAAAAATATACGACTACAGCATGATGGACCAGACCGGTGCTGTGATCACCAGCCAGCTGGCCGGCGAAAAGGTGTACCTGAGCGCGGTGAGCAGCACCAGCGACCCCGGAAGCCTGGGCCTGCAGTCAGAGCCCTTCCGCGTGTTCAACAAGGCGGTCGTCGGCCAGGCGCTCAGCGACGACGTGCCGGTGTATTCGGCGGCGGGCGAGGCAAGCGCCCCCACCGAGGCCGAATGGTACTTCGTGATGCCGGAGCAGGACGTGGGCGTCACCTTGCGCACCACGCGCATAGAGACCCGCAAGAACATCGCCATCACCGAGACGACTGAGACCTTTGTGGGCGGCGACGGCAAGACCTACGGCTATGAGATAGACGGCACCCACGCCTTCTCCACGACGAACGGCAGCTATGCCCCGCAGGTGAACCCCGGCAGCGAGGTGCGCGTGGTGGTGCCGCAGCAGGTGAACGCCCGCCAGATGCGCGAGGGACAGTGGCTGGGCAGCGAGCGGGCACTGCACGGCGCCAATGTATCGGTGCAGGACGCCGGCGGCAACGGCATTGCCGTGCGGCTGGTGCCCGCCGCCGAAATGAACTATAGCGCCGAGGCCTACTACGAGTACGCCTTCACCATGCCGGACAGCGACGTGGCCGTGGATGTGCTGTGGAAGCTGGGCAAGGCGGCCGAGCTCACCGTGGATGCGCCCAGCCTGCCCAGTGGCGTCGCCGCGCCCACGGTGCGCACGATGCTCATCAACTCCCGCACCGAGGCCGGCACCTCCTTGTACGACGTGGAGGTGGAGTGGCCCGAGTGCGACTACGCCTTCACCATCAACGCAAACACCCTGCCGGTGGGTGTGGTGAACCTGGTGGCCCAGGGCGAGGGCATGATAGGCAACAACATACGCTTTATCAAATATGGGATGGAGATCGCGCAGAACACCACCGTCACCCTGGCCATGCAGCAGCTGGCGCCTTACCCCACCATCACCTCGTCGGTGCAAACCACGCCCTACTTTGTGCTGATGCCAAGGCTCGACCTCACCGGGCATGGCATCTCGGCCACCACAAACGAGGCGGCGGCGTTCGACTACCGCATCACCTACACCACGCGCGAAGAGCGCGCGCCCGCCGCGGCCAGCCCCAGCGCCAGCCCGCAGTCCAGCTTTGAGCCGGGCCTTGCCGGCGCCGCGGCCGCCCCGTCGCAAACGGCGCCCGCGGCCAACACGGGGTCTGTGCCGGCCCAATCGGTGCCGGTGACGGCGGAGAGCGTCGTTTATACCCTGGCCAGGGCAGAGGTACAGGAGGACGGCAGCACGGTGTGGTCCACCGCTTTCTTCAACACCGGCGTGGACGTCCCATACAGCGAGGCCGTGACCGGCCGGCTGGATATCAGCAATAAAGGCAAGACGCTGTGCCACGTCAGCATCGAGGCCTCCCGCAAGGGCATGAACCGCTGGGTGCCTGTGTACGACACGCCCATTGAGTTTGCCACCGAGGTCACCACCGTCGAGGGCGAGTACAACTTCGTGAGCGTGACCAAGGAGAAGAGCGCCAACAGCTACAGGGCCTACGGCGCCCAAAGCCTGCATGTGCTGGAAAAGCAGCTGGAAAGCCTGGACGCCGGCACCCGCCTGCTGGACATCAGCTCCGACGCAGGGTTCAAATACAACGAGAGCAAAAAAACCTTTACCCTGACGACCAGCGGCGGCGAGACACTGGTGAAGATCGGCGACATCCTGACGGCAAAAGTGCCCAAGGGCGCGCTGTTCAGCGTGTACGAAAACAACGGCAGCGTGCGGGTGCGCATGGCCTCTTCCGTGAAGATAGCCACGCCCAAAAAGGACCTGCTGGTGCCGCCCAACACCGGCTTCAACAGCAAGTATTTTGAGATAAACTTCAAGAAGGGCACCGGCTATGCCACGCGTTACGAGCAGATATATGACACCGGCGGCACGCCGAAGATAAAGCCCATACAGATAGAGTGGGACAACGAGATCGTGCCCTCCCTGCTGCAGCTGGACCAGTCCATCTCGGCCAAGCTGTCCAACATCCAGATCTTTGAAAAGAACGTGGTGGTGGGCGGCTCGCTGAACATAGCCCTGCCGGTGTTTGGCGGCGAGGGCAGCGACATCATCCGGGTGGACGTGGAGCAGGTGAAGTACGGCTATGAACGCTACAACTTTGAAATGCTGGGCTTCAAGGCCAACGGCGCGGCCCAGATCCCCGACATATTGGGTGCGCTGCCGGTGGAGGCGGGCGCCGTGGCCGACATCGACACGCTGGGCTCCCCGAAATACTACCATTTCGAGCTCACGCTCATCCTGATGGACATCGGCTTTGACGGTGAGCTGACGCTGATACCCGGCATGTGGAAAAAGTATCCGCAGTGGATGCTGCCGGACAAGTTCCGGGCCACCGTGCACGCGCCCATTCCCATCGTGCCCGGTGTGCTGGAGCTGTCCAGCCTGGGCGGTGGCTTCAGCAACCTGGCGGACACCATCAATGCCGACTACGATAACCTGGAGGAGATGATCCCGCCCTTCAAGCTCTCGGTGAACGGCACACTGGAGCTTTTGGAGCTCCTGTATGGCGAGATGCACGCCTATCTGGGGGCCTCGGACTTCTGGTTCGACGTGCGCGCCGGTGCCACCTTCATGGACATTAAGGACGTGCTCACCTCGCAGTTCGGCTACAAGCTGAGATTTGAAAAGAACTCGAAAGTGGTGAACGGCAAACACAGGTACAGCAACGACCCCAACAATGTGGGCGCCTATCACATCACGCTGGGCGGCAGCGCCCTGATAAACTTCCTGCCCAAAACAGTCATTTTATATGGCGCCACCGACATGGGCATCGACCTTTGGCTGGACTTGTCTTACGAGCACCTGCTGCCGGACGATGGCCAGATCACCTTCGGTGAGGCCTTCAAGGAGATCGTCAAGCAGAACATGGCCTTTGAGTTCCACATGTTCGGCAAGTTGCGTTTCCAGATACCCGAGTTCCACTTTTTGGGCGAAGATTACGGCCCCTATGTCCTGTTTGGGATAGAGGGTGCACTGACGCACCAGTTCGTGCGCGCCTCCGTCACCGTCGTCGGCATCCGCGTCGGCTTCTCTTACGACTGGAGCAAGAAAAAAGGCGGCTTCATCTTCGAGCTGGCCGAGGTGGACAACGCGCTGGCCGCCAGCATACCCGCCTACGACGACGAGGGCGACGTGATCGGCTCGGTGCAGTTTGGTGAAAACCTCACGCTGTTGGCCTCCTCGCAGCAGGCCGCCGTGGCCCAAGGGGCGGCCACGCCGAAAGGCGGCCCGGCAGCCTCGCCCATGGCCATCAGCGCCGCCGCCATCCAGGTGCAGGGCAAAACACACACCATCTCGGTGCCACACGACCCCAAATACGACGATGATTACAGTGTGGTGGTGCAGGTGGGCCTTGCGGCAGACCAGTTCACCGTGCTGCAGCTGGACACCTCCAGTGGGGAAGAGCGCTGGCTGCCCTATGCGCTGAACGGCGTGCTGATGGAAGAGGCCTTTGCCGCAGACGAGAGCAAGAGCGAGGCCATGAACGCGCTGATGGGCAAAAATGCCACCCTGATACAGCTGGCGCCGGGCGAGTGGAAGATCATGGCCAATGATGTCTTCGACAGCTGGGTGATGGACGCCAAGGCGGCGCCGCAGCTCACCTCGCTGGCATACAGCGCCGGGCAGATGCAACTGCAAGGCGCCCACATGGAGGCCGGCACGGCGTACTATGTGAACTATGGCCTGAACCGGGTGCGCGACGACGGCACCGAACAGTATATCGAGCTGGACACCATCAAAGTGGATGCGGCCAGCATTGCCGGGGACGGCACGATGCGTGTCACCATCCCCATAGAGACCACGGCACTGGCCGCCG
>JBFXKS010000028.1:0-11908 GCA_050173515.1 Oscillospiraceae bacterium
CCTTGTATATCTGCTTCTTGTGCAGCACGGTGGCCACCAGCTGGCCGTTCGGCCCCAGCACAAAGTGGCCCAGCTCTGTGAAAATGGCCACGCCGCCCAGCCCCGCCGGCGCCAGCACCTCGTCAAAAGCCTTTTGCACGCCCCTGCCGATGGCCGTGATGTCGGGCATCGCATCCTCGGGGCGGTATGGGATGCCCACCCCGCCCGATAGGTTGATGAAGCCCAGGGCGATGCCCGTCTCCTCCTTCAGCCACACCGCCACCTCAAAAAGCTCGCGCGCCAGCACCGGGTAGTATTCGTCCCCCAGCGTGTTGCTGGCCAAAAACGCGTGCAGGCCAAAGGCCCTGGTGCCCTTGGCGCGCAGGCGCACATACCCCTCGCGCAGCTGCTGCTTGGTGAAGCCATATTTCGCGTCTTTGGGGCTGTCCATTATTTTATTGTGTATCTTGAAGTCGCCGCCAGGGTTGTACCGGCAGCAGATCGTCTGGGGTATCTTGCCTGCCGCGCGCTCCAAAAAATCGATGTGGCTGATGTCGTCCAGGTTGATGATGGCCCCCAGCTTCGCCGCGTAGGCGTATTCCTCGGCCGGGGTCACGTTGGACGAGAACATGATCTCGTGCCCTTTGAAGCCGCAGGCCTCGGCCAGCATCAGCTCGGTCAGGCTGGCGCAGTCCACCCCACAGCCCTCTTGCCGCAAAATTTTCAAAATGGCCGGGTTGGGCGTGGCCTTCACGGCAAAGTACTCTTTGAACCCCGCATTCCACGCAAAGGCGCCCTGCAGGGCCCGGGCCGTGCCGCGGATGCCCGCCTCGCTGTAAATGTGGAACGGCGTGGGGTGCTGTGCGATGATGGCCTCGAGCGCGTCGCCCGTCACGATCGGTTTTTTCATCTCTTCTCTCCTGTTTCGCTCTAATGCAACCATGATAGGCGCTTGGGGCCCTTTTTGTCAATTGCTAGCCGGCGGGCACCGCACACCTTTCTTTCACACAAATTTTGCCTTTTGGCCATGCAGCTTTCCTTGCGCCGCCCTTTAAAATAGTGTATGATAAACCAGATATAGGCGGACAAAAATGCGAGGTGTTCACAGGTGTTTGGATATGTGCTGCCGGTGAAGGCCGAGATGAAAGTGCGGGACTTTGAGAGCTACCGCGCCGTCTATTGTGGGCTGTGCAAGCAGCTGGGCAAAAGCTACGGCGTCTTCAGCCGCTTTTTGCTGAACTACGACCTTGTTTTGCTGGCCGTGACGGCCGACGCCTTGAGCGGCGAGGCCGGCTGTGTGTCGTGCGACGGGTGCTTTGCCAACCCGCTGGCGCGCCGCCCCACCCTGTACAGCACCGGCGGGCTGGCGCTGGCCGCCGACGGCCTGGTGATGCTGAGCTACCACAAGCTGCGGGACAACCTCTCGGACGAGAGCTTTTGGAAACGCGTGGGCTATGGCCTGCTGCAGCCCTTTGCCCGGCGCATGTACCGCAAGGCCGCCGCCCGCCGGCCCCAGTTGGCCGAGGCCATCTCGCAAGCCATGGGCCGCCAGCTGCTGCTGGAGACCGCCCACTGCGCCAGCGTGGACGAAGCGTGCGAGCCCACGGCCCTCATGTGCCAGGCGCTGTTCGCCGCGGTGGCAGAAAACGAGAGCGACCGGCGCATCCTTTCCCGGCTGGGCCTTTTCGCCGGGCAGGTGGTGTACCTGCTGGATGCCGCCGAGGACTATGCGGGCGACCAAAAGAACGGCCGGTACAATGTTTTCATCGAGGCGGGTCTCTCCCACGCCGACGCCATCCACACCGCGCAGCGCCGCTGCCGCATGGCCGCCGGGGAGATCGCCCTGTGTTACAATCTATTGAACATCCGCCAGTACAAGGATATTCTGGACAACATCTTTTTCCTGGGCCTGCCCATGGGCATTGCACAGGCGGGCACCAAACGCAACGAGAGGAAGGCAGGGCATGGACAAATCGAAAGCGTATGACGTACTGGGCCTGCCCCAGAACGCCGGCGAGGACGACATCAAGCAGGCCTATCGGGGCCTGGCCCAGAAATACAGCACAGACAGCTACGAGGCCGGGCCCCTGCGCGAAGAGGCCGAGGCCAAGATGGCCGAGCTGAACGAGGCCTTCGACACGCTGATGGGCGCTTTGCGCGTGGGCGACGACGCCGTGCGCACCACCGGCCCAGGCGCCGCGCCCAGCGGCCGCTACGCCGCCATCCGCAAGATGATCAACAGCGGGCAGATAGACGAGGCGCTGGCGGAGCTGTCTGCCATCCAGAACGCCGCGGCCGACGCCGAGTGGAACTTTTTGATGGGCAGCGCTTATTATTACAAAGGCTGGCTGGACCAGGCCGCCCGCTATTTCAGCGAGGCCGTGCGGCTGGACCCCTCCAACCGCGAGTACGCCGCTGCGCTGCAAAACCTGCAGCAGTCGGCCAATGGCAACATGCAGGGCAACCCCTATGGCGGCCAAAACGCCGACACCGCCGCGCTGAACTGCGCGTGCAACACCTGTTCGCTGATGTGCTGCATGGACGCCTGCTGCGGCATGTGCCGGTGAGGCCATGAACAAAAAGCAGCCAAGCCGTGCGCGCCGGGTGGCCCTGGGCGGCATCCTCAGCGCTGTTTCCCTGCTCTTTTTGCTGGCCGGCGGCCTCATTCCCGTGGGCACCTTCGCCGCGCCCATCTTCGCGGGGCTCTGCCTCATGCCCATCGCCATGGACATCGGCACCAAAACCGCCCTGCTCTGCTATGCGGCCGTCTCCATCCTGGGCGTGGTCATCGTGCCGGACACCGAGCTCGTCCTTTTCTTCATCGTTCTCTGCGGCTACTATCCCATTCTGTACCCCACGCTCGGCCGCATCAAAAGCCGGGTGCTGCGCTGGGTGGTGAAGCTGCTGCTTTTCAACGCCGCGGTGCTGGCGGTGTATTGCCTGTTGTTTTTCTTTTTCACCGGGCCCACCGTGCTGGAGACCCTCACCGCCCGCGCCCCATGGTACTGGGCGGCCCTGCTGGCGGTGGGCAACGTCACCTTCGTGCTGTACGACGTGCTCATCGACAAGCTCAAGATCGTCTATGTCCAGCGCTTTCGCAAATATCTGTTCCGTTAGCCTTTGTGCAAAACGCATTTTTTGCCGGGGTCTCATCGTTATTATTTCCAAAAGGGAGGTGTGCGGCCCAAAACAATGCCATCGGTGGCAACAGCCGGGTTTGGATGTGCCTGGCCCTGCCACAGCAAGAGCGCCTGGCCCCGCCGCCTTCGGGCAGCGGGGTGACGAGGAGAAGGGTGATCGAAACATTCGGCGGATGCCCTTCCGGCCGGCCCGCGGCCGCAGCACGGTGATAAAAACGGGCGGCAACGCCCCCACAGAGCACCCTGCGGCGGGAACACATCTCATGTTCGGCCTGTAAATCTTGCCTGTTTATTCAGGCATCACAAACGGAGGTCACAAGATGTGTGGAATCGTCGGTTATGTTGGCATGCGCGAGAGCCGGGACGTTCTGATGGACGGGCTGTCGCGCCTTGAATACCGCGGGTACGACTCTGCCGGGGTCGCCTTTTTCACCTCCGAAGGCATCGCGGTGTATAAGTCTGAAGGGCGGCTGCAAAAGCTGGCCGAAAAGCTGGCCGCGCTCTCGCTTCCGCCCACCACGGTGGGCATCGGCCACACCCGCTGGGCCACCCACGGCGCCCCCAGCGACATCAACAGCCACCCGCACTCTGCCGCGCGGGTCTCGCTGGTGCACAACGGCATCATTGAAAACTACTCAAAGCTCAAAGAATTCCTGCGGCTGCAGGGCTACGACTTCATCAGCGAGACCGACAGCGAAGTGCTGGTGAAGCTGCTGGACTACCACTACAAGGGCGACCCCTTGCAGGCCATCCTCACCACGCTGCAGCAGGTGCACGGCAGCTATGGCCTGGCCATTTTGTTCAACGACAAGCCCGACCAGATATACGCCGTGCGCAAGGAAAGCCCGCTCATCATCGCCTACGGCGAGGGCGAGAACTTCCTGGCCAGCGACATCCCGGCCATCCTGCCCTACACCCGGCGCTACAGCGTGCTGGAAAACGGCGAGATCGCCGTGCTCAGCCGCAGCGGTATCCAGGTGTACAGCGAGCTGGGCCTGCCCGTGCAAAAAGAAGTGCTCACCGCCGACTTCAGCGTAGAGGCCGCCGAGAAGGGCGGCTACCCGCATTTCATGCTGAAGGAGATCAACGAGGAGCCCGACGTCATTTTGGCCGCGCTGCGCCCACGCGTGGAAAACGGCCTGCCCGCGCTCGACATCGAGGGGTTGTCCGACGAGGTGCTCAAAGGCTTCGATCGCGTGCGCATCGTGGCCTGCGGCACCGCCATGTACGCCGGCATGGTGGGCAAAATCGCCATCGAGCAGCTGGCCCGCATCCCGGTGGAGGTGGAGATAGCCAGCGAGTTCCGCTACTCCAACCCCATTCTGGGCCCAAACGAGCTGGTGCTCATCATCAGCCAAAGCGGCGAGACCATCGACACGCTGGCCGCGATGCGCCTGGCCGCCGAGCGCGGCGCCAAGACCCTTGCCATCGTCAACGTGGTGGGCAGCAGCATCGCCCGCGCGGCAAACTGGGTGATGTACAGCCACGGCGGGCCGGAGATAGCCGTGGCCAGCACCAAGGCCTACATGGTGCAGCTGTGCTGCCTGTACCTGCTGGCGCTGCAGCTGGCCCGCCTGCACGGCCAGCGCTCAGACGCCGAGGTCCGCGCCCTGCTCGACGCCATCTTCGCCGCGCCCCAGCTCATTCGCGGCCTGCTGGACAAACGGCAGGACGTCCAGTTCTTTGCCAGCGAGCTGATGAACAGCACCGATTTGTTCTTTATAGGCCGCGGCATGGACTACGCCCTTGCTTTGGAGGGCAGCCTCAAGCTGAAGGAGATCAGCTATGTGCACGCCGAGGCCTACGCCGCAGGCGAGCTGAAGCATGGGCCCATCAGCCTGTTGGTGCAGGGCACGCCGGTGGTGGTGCTGGCCACGCAGGACGACGTCTACGAAAAGGTCATCTCCAACGTGCAGGAGGTGAAGAGCCGCGGCGCCAAGGTGCTGCTGTTCTGCAAAGAGGGCGCCCACCTGCCCGAGGGCAGCGCCGACTACGTCTACCACCTGCCCACCTTCCCGGACATCCTGATGCCGCTTTTGGCGGTGGTGCCGGTGCAGCTGTTTGCCTACTACATGAGCCTGCTGCGCGGGTGTGATGTGGACAAGCCGCGCAACCTTGCCAAGTCTGTCACCGTGGAATAGCAAAAGACCCCCCAAAGACCCGCCGGCCACCGTCCGGCGGGTTTGGGCTACATCCAACCCCACCGAGGTACCCCCTATGGCCTTCTCCACCCAAATGAAAATGCTGCGCGCCGTGCGCGAGATCTTGCTGGGCGACGGCCGCAATGCGCTGCCGGCGGGCAACCAGCCCAAGCCCAGCTTCAGCCCGGGCCGCCGCGCGGTGCCGCTGCCCCGCTCCACCCCCGAGGCCGAGGGCCTTTCCAGCGGCATGCTGGCCGGCTTTTACCGCGCCGTGGCCGCCGCGCCCCAGGCCAACCCCCACGCGCTGCTGGTGCTGCGGCACGGGCGCGTGGTGAGCGAGGGCTACTTTGCGCCGTTCCGCGCCGACGTCTGGCATGTCACGCACAGCCTGTGCAAAAGCTTCATCGGCGCGGCGGTGGGCCTCGCCATCGAGGAGGGCCTGTTCACCCTCGAGGACAAGATCGTCGACTATTTCCCAGCCGAGCAGCCCCTCATCCCGCAAAAACATATGAAGGACATCACCGTTCGCCACCTGCTCACCATGACCAGCGGCATCACCTACAACGAGGTGAGCGAGGCGGTGGACACCCAGTGGCTCAAAGGCATCTTTTCGTCGCCCGTGGCCTTCCCGCCGGGCGAGCGCTTTGTCTACAACTCCATGAACAGCTACCTGCTGAGCGCGCTCATCTGCGCGGCCAGCGGCACTTCCGTGGTGGATTACCTCACCCCGCGGCTGTTCCGGCCCATGGGCTTTGGGCCCGTCGGCTGGGAGAAGTCACCCACCGGGCAGGAAAAGGGCGGCTGGGGCATGTATCTGATGGTGGAGGACATGGCCAAGTTCGGGCAGCTGTTTTTGCAGGGCGGCCGCTGGCAGTGCGGCGGCAAAATGCGCCAGCTGCTGCCCGAGCACTGGGTGCGCCAATGCACCCGGCGCCACGCCACCGGCGACGCCGGCGAGTGCTACGGCATGCACCTATGGCTGGACGGCGACGACGACGCCTTCATCATGAACGGCATGTTCGGCCAGTACATCACCGTCATTCCCCGGCTGGACATCGTCATCGCCATGACGGCCGGCAATCCCCGCCTGTTCACGGACTCTCCGGCCTACCACCTGATGCGCAGCACCTTTTACACGCTGCCCGCCTTGCCGAGCTCGCTCCCACAAAACCCGGTGGCCCACAGCGCGCTGGCCGCCACTTTGCGCCAGCTGCGCTTCCGCCGCCCGGTGCCCGAGGCCCCGCGCCCCGTCCGGCCCAAGACCCGTGCCAAACGCTGGCGCGCCGCGCGGGGCATCGCCCAGCCCGCCCTGCTGCCGCAGCTCTCGGTCTTTTGCGGCACCACCTGGCACTTCGGGCCCAACCGCGGCGGCATCCTGCCCATCATCATCCAGGCCATGAATAACAACTTCACCGCCGGGCTCAGTTCCCTTCGGCTGGAGCAGAACCCCACCCACCTCACCCTCGTCTGGCAGGAGGGCCCCCATGCCGTCACGCTGCCGGTGGGCGTGGATACCGCCCTCACCAGCCGCCTGCAGGCCGGCCGGGAGGACTTTCTCATCGCCTGTAGCGCCGAGCTGCGCTGCGACGAAGAGGGCGAGCCGGTTCTCTGCGTCGAGGTCTGCTTTTTGGAGCACAGCTCCTGCCGCCTGCTGAAGCTGCGGCGGCAGCCGGCCGGCGCCCTGCTGCTGCAAATAGACGAGCAGCCCCAGTTCAGCGTCGCCATCGAGTCCGTCATCAACCAGGGCAACGCCACCGGCGCCGCGCCGCAAAAGCCCGGCAGCTTTGGCGAGCTTTTGCGCAACAGCGATTATCTCAACCACCGCATCACCCAGCTGTGCACCCCCAGCCTGCTGGGCCGCCCAGCCCCTTCCGAGGCCATATAAAAAGGCACGGCCCAAAGGCCGCGCCCCGCGCACTGATATTCCGGTTTAGAAGCGCACCGTTTTTGGCTGGCCGGTGAACGAACTGAAGCTGGCCACCGCGTCTTTCAGGTAGAACACCTCAAAAATGCCGTCGTCAGGGCCGTACATGTTTTTCAGCCCGGGGTTGTCTTCCAGCATGGCCACTTTTGCCTCGCGCGTTGTATCCCGCTGCAAAACGGCCGCCACACGCAGCCAGCTGTCGCCTTCTGCGCTCGTGCCCGAAAGCTCCACCTTTGGGTTCTTCTTCAGCTGTTTGTACACATCTTTTGTGCTGTTGGTGCACAGGTACAGCTTTCCGTCATACTGGGCGATCGCCCCAAACGGGCGCACCCGCGGCTGGTCCCCTTCCACGGTGGCCAGATAAAACACCGGGTTGTCCTTGAAAAATTTCAGCACCGTTTCCATCGTTCTCCAGCTCCTTTCACAGCTCGTGTTCCTCGGCTTTTCCATCATAGCACGCCCGGCCGGGCCAAAACAAGGCCCGCGCTTTTTCGCACACGGCATTCTGTAAACTTTTTTACATACTCAAAAAACATAAAACCCTTTGGAGGTCTGCCATGAAAAACACTGTGAAAAACGTGCTCGTCGCCATCGTGGGCATCATCGTCATCGTCGTGCTGTTCCGTTTTGCATGGACGCTCGCTGGTTTTCTCATCAAGTTCGCCCTCAGCGCCGGCATTTTTCTGGTGCTGCTGTGCCTGGTGCTTTATTTTGTGGCCCAATACCGCCGGCGGTAACACAGGCAGCACGCCAGGGTGCCGTGGCTTGTGTATTGTTGCATGCCATGTTACACTGTAACTGCTCAAATGACGTTCAATCATTTTGTTTCACCCGGTAACACTTTGGAGGGATACACTATGGCCAACACACCGGAAGGGCAAACCCACTACAAGCTTGTGAACGCCAACGAGGAACTGGTGCAGCGCAACGTGCGCCGGCAGATGGAGCAAACCGACATGTGCCAATGCGAAAAATGCTTTCTTGACGTCTGCGCCATTGTTTTCAACAAAGGTTTTGCCCACTTCGCCACCACCAAAGAGGGCGAATTGATGGCCAAGATCCCCGACATGAACACCACCTACCACGCCAGCCTCATCGTGGCCATCACCGAGGCCATCGAGCTGGTGCGCCGCTCGCCCAAGCACTAGGCCAGGCTTTGCCGGGCATTCTCCTTATCGTTATGTGCCACCGCACATCGGCGTTTGTTTGCCATTATATATGCCGCCGCTTGCGCCTCTCCGGCGCCGGCGGCGTTTTTTTGCCCATGTGCCCAAAATCCACGGGCGTTTTCTCGGCCCGCCCTCCCCTGCCTTGGCGCTCTTGACATCCCCTTGTGTTTCCTATATACTACATTCTCGGGACCGTTATTTTTTCAATTACCATTCGATAGTTTCCTGTCGAATGCCTGCCGAGGGAGGGAAGCCCATGCCGAAGGACAACTCCAGCCGCTACCCGCTGGTGCTGTTGGGCATGGTGGCGGTGTTGCTGGCGCTGGTGCTGGTCTCCATCACGCTGGGGCGCTACCCCATCCCCATCAAAGAACTCTTCGGCATCCTCACTCAAAAGCTCACCGGCACCGAGCCCTTCTGGCCCTCCCAAATGGAGACCATCCTGTTCAATGTCCGCCTGCCGCGCATCCTGCTGGCCTGCCTTGTGGGGTGCTGCCTGTCGGCGGCCGGCGCCTCTTACCAGGGCGTCTTCCAGAACCCCATGGCCTCGCCTGACATCCTGGGGGCCTCCTCAGGCGCCGCGCTGGGCGCCGCGCTGGCCATCCTGCTGGACAAGGGCGGCCGCATGACCACCATTTTCGCCTTTGCCACCAGCTTGCTCACCATCTGCCTGGTGCTGTTCATCTCGAACCGTGCCCGCGGCAAAAAAGTGCTCGGCCTCATTTTGTCGGGCATCATGGTGTCGCAGCTGTGCACGGCCGGCACCTCTTTCATCAAGCTGGTGGCAGACCCCAACAACCAGCTGCCCGCCATCACCTACTGGCTCATGGGCTCGCTGGCCAAGACCCGCGTGACCGACATCCTCTTCGCCATCATCCCCATGGCCATAGGGCTTGTGCCCATGCTGCTGTTGCGCTGGCGCATCAACCTGCTCACCCTCAGCGACGACGAAGCCCGCACCATGGGCGTCAACGTCTCGCGCATCCGCATCATCATCATCCTCTGCGCCACCCTGGTCACGGCGGCCAGTGTGGCCGTCAGCGGCATGATCGGCTGGGTGGGCCTGGTGATCCCGCACCTGGTGCGGCGGCTGGTGGGCAACAACTACCGCCACCTCATGCCGGCCAGCATGCTGGGCGGGGCCATCTTCCTGCTGGCCGTCGACAACGTCTCCCGCAACCTCATGGCCACCGAGATCCCCATCGGCATCCTCACCTCTTTCATCGGCGCGCCGTTCTTCATCTGGCTCATCACGCGGAATAAGGAAACCATATGAGCATCGAAGTAAAGAACCTGAGCTTTGCCTACGACACGCGGCCCATTCTCAAGGATATCAGCTTCACCGCACCGGGCGGGCAGCTGCTGGCGGTTCTGGGCCCGAACGGGGCCGGCAAAAGCACCCTGTTCAAGTGCCTGCTGGGGCTTCTGAGCGGCTACACGGGCCAAACGCTGCTGGACGGCGTGCCCATGCACACCCTGTCTCCCGCCGCGCTGGCGCGCACCATCGCCTACGTGCCGCAAAGCCACTATCCTTCTTTCAATTACTCCGTGTTCGACATGGTCCTCATGGGCACCACCGCGCAGGTCTCCAGCATTTCCACGCCCGGCGAGGAGCAGGTGCGCCGCTCGATGGCCGCGCTGGAAAAGCTGGGCATCGAGCACCTGAAAGACCGCGGGTATATGCACCTCAGCGGCGGCGAACAGCAGCTGGTGCTGCTGGCTCGCGCCATGGCCCAGCAGGCCAAGCTGCTCATCATGGACGAGCCCACCTCGAACCTGGACTACGGCAACCAACTGCGCGTGCTGCAGCAGACCAAAGCCCTCACGCGGGATGGCTATGCCATCGTACAGTCCACCCACAACCCAGACCACGCCTTCCTGTTTGCAGACCGCGTGCTGGCCATAGCCGACGCCCAGGTGATTGCCTACGGCCCGCCGGCCGAGGTGCTCACCAGCCAGCTGATCTACCAGCTTTACGGTGTGCATGTGGAGGTGGAACAGCGCGGCCCGGGCCAGCGCAACATCTGCATCCCCATGCTGGGCCCCTAGGCCTCATCTTTGAGCCCGGCTTTTCCCCGGTCTTTTTTATGGCCGACGTTATTCATTTGTTTGTATCTCGCTTTTGAAAGCCCTTTCCTCCCACACGGCGAGCGTCCCTTTGGCCCTGCCCTCACGGGCCCCAAACTTTACCCATCCTCCTTTCCCTGTACCCTGTGGGTCGGCTTCCTCAGGCCAACCCGCGCGCAAAAGGGCCCCGCCGCTGGCGGGGCCCTTTTGCCGTGTGTGTGCACCTATTCATGCCCCAGCGGCTGCCCGCAGTGCGGGCACACCGCGGGCGCTTCTTTGGGCGGCGCGGCCGCCACGGCCGGCGCTTTCCGTTTTCTGCCCCGGCGCTTCTGTTCGTGCTTTTCGCTCACCCCTATCGCCTCGATGAAGCCCGCGCTGATGATGCCGGTGGGCACCGCCACCAGGCCAATGCCCAGCAGCGCGATCACCCCGCCCAGCACCTTGCCGGCAGGCGTGATGGGATACAAGTCGCCATAGCCCACCGTGGTCACCGTAGACACCGCCCACCAGAAGGCCGAGAACGCATTGTCGAACTTTTCCGGCTGGGCAGTGCTCTCCACCTCATACATGATCACCGACGCGATCAGCATCAGCAAAAACACGATGAACATTGAAGAGATAAGCTGGTGCGCCTTCTTCTTGAACACATAGGAGATGATCTCCAGCGTGTCGGTGTAGCGACCTATCTTGAACACCCTCAGCAGGCGGATGATGCGCAGCGAGCGCAGCACCGAGAGATTTATGGGGAAGAGGAAGGGCAGGTAGGTGGGCAGAATGGACAGCAGGTCGATGAGCGCCATGAAGGAGAAGATATACTTCACGCGCGCGGCAGCCGGGCGCTTCTCCGGCCAGATGAGCGGCGCCGTCCATATCCGCAGAATGTACTCTGCGGTGAACACCAGTACCGAGATGAACTCCACCACGTTGGACACCGCCGGGTACCAGCCCGAAAAATGGAAGGTGTCTAGAATGATGAACACCACGTTCAGCGCGATGAAGCCGATGACGATGCTGTCGAAGATGGTCCCTGCCAGCTTGTTGTCGTCGTCGTCGCGTATCAGGTCATATGCCTTTTTCCGCCATGCCAAAAGCTTTTGCATCTGCTCGCATCCTTTGCCCTTTTCTGCTTTCCCGGCCGCGCTTTCTTCACTCTATTATCTCACCCCGGCGCGCGCTCGGCAAGCGCCATGCAAAACCCGTTCAAGGCCCGGCCACTCCGCCTCGGCATTCTTCTTGATTCTATGCGCTTTTTTGTTCTTTTTGAAGCATGCAAACGCTTTGTGCCGGCGCATATTCGCCACTGGATTTTTGGGCAAAAAGATGGTATGATTGGAAAATTAGAACCGAGGGGAGGCGGCGCCATGCGCCTGTTGACACGTTCCGATTTTGATGGCCTTGCCTGTGCCGCATTGCTCAAAGAGCTCGGCATCATCGACACCTGGAAGTTCGTGCATCCCAAAGACCTGCAGGACGGCATCATTGAGGTGA
>JBFXKS010000029.1:0-11788 GCA_050173515.1 Oscillospiraceae bacterium
AGGACATGGCGAAGGAGTTTGCCATCATGCAGCAGTGGGTGACCGACAACTGCGCGCTGACGCCGGTGTATGTGAATAAGTGGAACGGCGCCTGCAGGGACTATGTGGTAGGATTTGTCATGCCGCCGAACGCCACCTTCACCAACGCCACCACATTGGGCGTGCCCAAAGGCGCCCGAGGATAGCTGCTTTTATAGCTCCAACGCGATTATCTCCAGCCATTTGCCGGTGGCATAGATAATGCGACCCCGGTATCCGTTAAGGGATACCGGGGTTGTTTTTGTCTGTTTTTGTGAGGCGCCTGCCGGCTGTTTGGCGGCCTGGCGCACAGGGGGCCCTTACTGCCGCCGATAGCCCAAAAGCAGGAACGCGAGGACGCCGCCCACGGCAGAGATGATGGAGACCAGTGCAAAGCCCATGTTAAGGCCGACAAGGTCGGACAGGGTGCCGAGGATGACGGGCCCGACGAACAGGCCGATGCTGTACAGCGCCTGGTAGACCCCCATGGCAAACCCGCGCTTGGCCGGCTCTACGGTGAGGGTGCAAAAGCTGAGCAGGGACGTGACCACGGTGCTGAAGCCGGTGCCGGCGATGATGCCGCCTATGAAGACCATGGGCACCGTGGTGGCAAAGCCGGTGATGAGCGTGCCGACGACCTGGAAGGCAAAGGCGAGCACCACCAGATTGCGCAGGTTGGGCTTGCGGCCAAACAGCCAGCTGCAAAACAGGGTGCACACAATGGAGGGCAGCGCGGTGCACACCGAGAGAATGGCAAGGTCGGCCGGGCTGCCGCCCGCGTTCACCGCCTTTTGCGGCGTGAAGGTGTGGATGGTGGCAAACAGGACGATCTGGTTCAAGATGCCCAGCAGCGACATGATGAGCAGGTTTTTGTCCCGCAGCACGCCCAGCATGGTGCGGAAAGAGGCGCGCTGCAATGATGGCGGCGGGTTTTCGGCGATGAAGGCGCTGAGCACCAGCGCCACCAGCCCCGCACAGCCGCCCACCACAAAGGCCGCCCGGTAGCCGAAGGCCTCGGCCAGCAGGCTGCCCATCAGCTTGGCGATGAAAACCCCCACCACGTTGGCCACGTTGATGTAAGAGATGTAGCTGGCGGCCTTGTCGTCCTGAAAATAGCTGGAGAACAGCACGGTGAAAATGACCCAGGCCGAGGCGGCGATGCCGGCGGAAAAGCGGCCGAGCGTGAGCAGGAAGCCATTGCTGGTGAAGCCCAGCAAAAAGGCGCTGAAGGTGCCGAAGAAAACGCCCAGCACGATGAAGATCTTGCGCTTGCCGATGCGGTCGGAGAAAAAGCCCAGCGGGATGCGCACCACCAGCTGGGCAATGCCGTAGGCCCCGCCGATGAGGCCGATGGTGGAGTAGGTGAGGCCGATGGAGTTGAGGTAGGGCGAGAAGATGGGCACGTAGCTGAACAGCGTGCACCAGAATAGCACGGTGACGATGAAATAGATGATGATCTGGTATTTTTTGGGGGAGGTGGCAGGCATGGTTGGCCCCTTTCCGCCATTGGCGCCAGGTGATGAGAAAACAGCATGCTTTTGAACGACTGTACGGGCAGACCCCTTGTGCAGGGTGATGAAATGGGCGAAAAGTGGCTTTTGGGCGCAATTGACGCGCCACGAACGAGTGTGTATACTAGAAGCTAGCTAGGAAAGCACAATAGGGGAGGAAAGTATATTGGATATGAAAGGCGCATTGAGCGACATCACCATCATCGATTTGTCCCGGGTGTTGGCGGGGCCAGTGGCCACCACGTTTGCGGCCGACATGGGGGCCAATGTCATCAAGATAGAAAACCCGGACGGTGGCGACGACACCCGCGTGTGGCCGCCGATGGACAACAATGAGAGCCATTATTTTGCCACCTACAACCGCAACAAGCGCAGTGTTACCATGAACCTGAAAGAGCCCAAGGCCCGCGAGATGCTGAAGGAGATGGTGAAAAAGGCGGACGTGCTGGTGGAAAATTTCCGCCCCGGCGTGATGGAAAAAATGGGGCTGGGCTATGAGGAGCTGGCCAAAATCAACCCGCGGCTGGTGTACGCCTGTGCGTCCGGCTACGGCACCTATGGCCCCTATGCCCAGCGCCCCGGCTACGACCTCATCGCCCAGGCGATGAGCGGTATCATGTCCATCACCGGCTTTTCGGGCCAGCCGCCGGTGCGCGTGGGTGCGCCGCTGGGCGACATCATGTGTGCCTACGGGTTGCTCATCGGCGTGCTGGCGGCGGTGAACGAGGCCAAGCGCACCGGCAAAGGCCAGTTTGTAGAGATCGCCCTGGTGGACACTTTGGTCTCGCTGGTGGCCACCAGCCTGATCCCTTACTATGCCAACGGAACCATTGGCCAGCGCATCGGCAACCAGTCGGTCACGCTGGCGCCCTACGACCTGTTCAGCGGCAGCGACGGCGATTTCATCCTCGCCTGCGGCAACCAAAAGCTGTACGAGCTGCTGTGCGACGAGGTGATCCACAAGCCGGAGCTGAAAACCGATGCGCGCTTTACCACCATGAAGGACCGCGCGGCCAACCAGGTGGCGCTGAAGCCGCTGATAGAGGAGTGGACGCGCCAGCACACCGTGGAGGAATGCGTGAACGCCATCATGGCGGCGGGCATCCCGGTGGGGCCCATCTACAACGTGGCGCAGGTGGCCAACGACGAACACATCGCCAAGGTGCGCGAGATGCGCGTGCCCATGCAGCACCCGGTGCTGGGCGACATCACCGTCACGGGCAACCCCATCAAGATGGCCGCCATCAAACCCGAGGAGTGGACGCCGGCCCCGCTGCTGGGCCAGCACACCGAGGCGGTGCTGCAGGAGATGCTGGGCATGGACGCCGCCGAGGTGCAGGCCCTGCGCGAGAAAGGTGTGGTTTAAAGCCGCCCGAAAAGCGCCGCTGGGCCGGCAGGCAAAGGCACACATACAAGAATCATAACATAGGAAGATTCGGTTTAGAAGGACGGCCCTGGCTTTTGTTGCCGTTCTGTAATGTGCGGCGGCAGGCTGCAGGCGGCATTCAGCCGATGGACCGACATAATACGCAAAAAGAGATGTCTTCGATATGAAGACATCTCTTTTCTTGTGAAAAGCGGCGGCTGTCAGCCGGCCTGCACACGGGGGCCGGCCTCGGCAATGGGCGCCATGACCTCGGCAAGGCTCACCTGGCCCAGCTGTTCCTCCATGGCCTGCTGCGCGGTGGCCAGGGGGCTTTCAAGCGCCTTGTGTATGTTGGCGCCGATGTAGCATTTGGGGTTGGGGTTTGGGTGCACGTCGAAAAGGGCGGCGTCCTCGATGGTCTTCACGGCGTTGTAGATGTCCAAAAGGGTGATGCCCTCCGGCGCGCGCACCAGGCGGGTGCCGCCCGCGGCGGGCAGCACCTGCACCAGCCCGGCTTTTTTCAGCTGCGAGATGATGCGCCGCACGACCACGGGGTTGGTGTTCACGCTCTTGGCAATCAGCTCCGAGGTGCACGGCCGGCCTTGGGTCAGGGCAATCACGGCCAGCGTGTGCGTGGCCACGGGAAAGCGTGTGTTGATGCGCATGGTGAAAGGCTCCTTTGCCGGGCTGGGTGATGAGAAATGAAATCTTCTGTAACCATTATAGTTATATCCGGCCGCGCTGTCAATTTGCAGCGCGGGCACGTGCTGCAATAGGCCGCCCGGCCACGTGCTGCAATAGGCCGCCCGGCCACGTGCTGCAATAGGCCGCCCGGCCACTGAAATGTTTCAGCTGGCCGGGCGGCGGTATATCCACGGCTAGTGGCGGGGCTTGCCGCCCTCCAGCAGGTGGATGCGTTTGTCGTGGTTGGCTATTTTCTCATCCTGCCCGTTGTGCTTGCGCCACATGCGCCGGTGGCTCGCGTCGTTTTCCGTGTCCATCTTCTGCAGCTTCTCGGTGAAAAGCTTCATCGTCACCGTCAGCGTGGTGATGCTGGCGTTCAGCTTGAGAATGGGCCCCGCAACGGTAATGGCGAAGCCCAGCAGGGTAATGATGACACCCACCACCTGCCACTCGGTCATCCTATCCACATCCTTTCTGCCCTTCGGCGGCCTGCCTGTTGGTGTTGTGCTATCCGTCCACCGCGCGCAGCCCCAGAATGGTGCGCTCGCCGCTGGTCTCATACACGCGCTTCACGGCCTCTACCCGCATGTCCACGCTGCCCTCGTAGGCGGGCACCCTCACCGGCACGATATCCCCCAGGCCATAGTCGACGCCATACTGCATCAGCTGTCCGGCGGCCCGGCTCTCTATTTCAAACACCTCGGTTTGCTCCAGCAGGGCCTTCAGCCCTGCGTTGTACAGCTGGGCCGTGTAGTCCGCGTCAGGGTAGGTCTGCGTGGTGTAGGTGTATATCGGGTTGCCATACACATCTTCGTTTCCGGTGTTGTGGGCCACGCGATACTGCTTTTGCAGATGCTTGGCATCCACATACAGCTCCCGGCGCGCCTCGCCCGCCACACCAATGGGCGACACCGTCACCACCTTCCCGTCCGAGCCGCCCTCCACCACGGCCACGTTCTTGCAGTTGGCAGAGGAGGTGACCACCGAGTGCTCGCCACCGCCGTCCAACTGCAGGCAGCCGCCATAGCCGGGTTGCCCCGCCCGCCGGTCCACGCCTTTGTACACATACAGGTACTCCTCGCCCAGCGAGGCGTCAAAGAACACCTTGAAGCCCAGCCCACTCACCTCGGCCAGCGTTTTCAGCCCGTCCAGCACACTGCCCCAGCACAGCTGCGTCTCCACCTCTTCGCCATAGCCTATGGGTGAAAACGAGGCGATGGGCAGCCCACGCCGGTTCATGCCATACACGGCATACATCGCCTGCTCCACGTTCAGCACGTTCACCACGGCCATCACCACACGTTCGTCCAGCAGGGCGGCCGTGGCGCAGGCGCGCACGGTCAGGGTGCTTTTGGCGCGGCTCTCGCTCCACTCCACCTGCTCAATGCGCGCAATGGTATCAAAGTCACTGCTGTAAAGGCGATTGCCTTTCCTTAAAAGCGCGCGGTTCTGCTCGGTGGCTGCCGCCACGATCTTCACCTCGCCCGGTTTCGCGTAGAATTCCTGCCATTGCACCGAGGCTGTATCCTGCAGCAGCCCCACCCATTCCCGGTTCTCATACACACGAATATCAAACACCGCTGTACACCCCCTTGGGTGCGCTCACGGTCACCCGCACGTTGCCGGGGTTGTTCAGTGCGCTCAGCTGCAGCCGGTTTTCGCCGGGCGCCAGCGCCAGGCCAAGCTCGCTGTTTCCACCGAGATACTTGAACCCGTTTCGCGCCGCGGCGCCGCTGGGGGTATAGGTCACCTTGCGTTCATCCTGCCGGGTGCTCACGGTGAACACGTCGCCCGCCGCCAGGGTGTGGTTCACCGTGATGTGTGCACCGCTGTCCAGAAAGGTCAGCTTCGGGGCCAGCACGCTGCCGCTGGCGGCAAACCGCACCTCGAACGCCGCCGGCACATTGCCCGCATTGCTCAGCGTGCTCGCGCCCGGCGCCGCGCTGATTTGCACCGCTTCCAGTTCCGTGTCGCGCCAGTAAGGGTAGGGCACGCGTACCACAAACTGGAAATCCTGTAAGACACCCCCGCCGCCTATCTCCGGTGTCCTGCTGGGGGCGCCTTCCAGCCAGTAGCTTTTGCCGCCCCAGTGGTAGGTCAGCTTTGCCGTCACGCCGGGCGCCACCACCCGCAGCAGGCGCGCCCGGCTCGCCTCCACGTCGCCCACGATGCACCCTGTAAAGGCAATAGACTTCGCACGTGTGCTTTGCCCCACCAGGCTGCTGCCCGCCTGTCCCACGCTTTGCACCTCGGCCATCTCCACCTCCACCGAGGACAGATCGGGTGCAGCGGTCAGCCACAGCGGGCCGCCCTTTTCAAAAACGATGTGCTCGCTGCCGTTGTCGTAGACGATGCTTGCACCCGCGTTCATGGAATATCCCACCCTTCTCTTGCCTTCATGTTCATAAACTCCTGCGTCAGCTCATAGGGCGACAACGCCTCGTGGGTGTGCACCTCTTGGTTGTAATAGTAGGTGTTGCCGGGCGCCGCCACGCCGCCGGCTGCGCCCATGCCCGTCTGCGGCTGGGCCATGCCGTGCTGGGCCGCCCACACGCTGGCCTGCGCCTGCCGCACAAAGCGCCCCATCTGCTGCTCTATATCTTCCGTGGCCGCCGGCATGGCGGCTGCAAACCCCAGGCTGATGCCCGCCGGCATCATCTTGCCTATCTCATCGCGGAACAGCGCCGACGGCGAGGCGATGCCCAAAAAGTCCTTCACGCTTTGCACGGCGCCGCCGATAAACCCTGCCAGGTTCCCTGCCAGCCAGCCGCCCATCGCCTTCACGCCCTCCCACAGCCCACGCACGATGTCGCCGCCCGCATTGGTCACCGTGTCCATCGCACCCGCTATGCTGTCGGCCACCGCCTGCACAGCACCTTCGGCCGCCGGTGTCAGGGCAGGCCGCTCGCGTTCCAGCCCCTCGGCCAGTTGCGCCATCAGTTGCAGGGCGGGCTGGGCCATCTCGCCGCTGGCGGCGCCCACCTGCCCGGCGAACCCCGCCACCGCGTCCGTCCCGGCGGCCGCGGCCTGCGCGCCCAGCTGTTCAAAGGCAAGCGCCCCGCCGCCCACCGCCATGGCCAGCTCGGCCATGGCTTGCCCGGCCAGTTGCTCCAGCTGTGTCAGCCCGTGTTCAAAGCCGCTGCTGTCTATCGCGGTGTCTATTCGTATCGTGCCGTCATAGGGGTTCACCACGTTCGGCCGCACCACGGCGAAGAAGGGCAGGGGAGAGCCGGTGTCGATGCGCGGCGCAACGCCCGGCGGCAGCGCGCATTCCAGCAGCCGCCCCTGTCGCTCTTCAAAGCACCGGTTCTCAATGATATACCGCCCGTTCTCCTTCAGGTGCAGCTCGATATACACCTGCTTTTTGCCGCGCTGCGCCGCCTGTGAAACAAACGCCGCCTCGGTGATCTGCCCATACTGGTGCGACAACGGCACTAGGCACATCGCCGGCAGATACTCCATGCGGATGCTGCCGTTCGGGCTCTTCAAAACGGTGCCGTCCTCATCCACCGAAAGCCCGTCCAGCTTCATCACAAAGGCGCCGGTCCCGCTGTAAAAGGCCTTCTCCAGCAGTGCGTTCGCCTCGTTCCAAAACCCAATCTGCCGCAACACGCCGCCGCAGCCGTCCTCGCCTTGCAAAAAGTCGCTCGATGCACGGTCTCCCAGCGTGATGCGCGTCTTCTCGGTCAGCAAGATGGACGCCCAGTCCTCGCACACCTTCTTTGCCATGCGCAGCGAGTACAATTCCCGCTCGCGGCCCACGCCGTTTTCGTCCACCTCGCGGTACCGGTGGAAGCTCTTCACATGCCCGGCCCACCACTGCCGCCACGCCTCTATCTGCCGGTAGTAGCCCGAGGATATGCCCGTTCCATACGTTTTGTTTATCCACTCGATCGTCGTGTGAATGTTCACCTGCTCACCCTGCCTTTCACTGCTGTTTGCCTGTGCCCACCGCCTCACCGGCACAGCTTTTTCAAAAACCGCTCAAAGGAATATTCAAACGCGTCCAAAATATCGATGTCACTGCTGAAGTCGTCCAGCCTCACGTCCGGCCGCTCGGCATCCCAGCGCGCCTCGCTCAGCCCGCCGCGCAGCAGCCCACAGGTCTTCGCCACCGCCAGCCGCCCGGTGTTCAGCAGCGTGTTGGTCGCAATGATGCGCTCGCGTATCGGCCTTTTGGCGCAGTCGGCCACCAATAGCTCGGGGAAATGCCCCGCCACCGCCCGCCGCAGGCTGTTTATCAAATACTGCGCCTCGTTGTCCGCATAGTCCACATCCCAATACCCTTCGCCCATTCTTATCCTCCCGTCCGGTGTTCTTTGTCTCTGTGCAGGTGCTCTCCCGGCCATCGCCGGCCCCAGCTGTCTAATGTAATAGAATCCATCAAAATATCGACTTTTGTATTGACAAACACATGTCTAATGCGATAGACTATGTGTATAGCTTAGCACGACGCATATCTTCTAAACAAGATAGCAAATCGCAAAAACTCTACCAAACAAGATAGGTGTTGATTGTGGATATCTCCCAAAAATTGCAAACCTTGTTACAGGCCACTTCCACCAGCCGCTCAAAGCTGGCCCGCGCCCTGGGCGTGCACACCAGCACCGTCACAAACTGGCTCGATGGCAAGCAGCCAAAGCTCGAGCACGTCGCCGCCGCCGCCCGCTATTTCGGCGTCACCACCGACTATCTCACCGGCTCTGCCCCTGCCGGCAAAGCCCCGCAGGCCGCGGCAGAATCCACCCTGGCCGGCGTCTATCTCCAGCTGGCGAAGGAGATGCAGAAAGAGGCCATCCACCCGGACGACATCCGCTTTTTCATCGAGATGCAAAAGCGCGCCCGCCGCCGCCACGAAAAATCCTGACCCACGCCGGCGTGTGCGCGCATGCCTTTGGTTGAACTGCCGGCGGTTTTACATTAAACTGTCTATAGGCCGCTGCTTGTGTAGGCGCGCCGCCGGTCCCTGTCCACCCATCCGCAGTAAAGTGGGGTGTCCTATGGAACATGTCTTCATCATCAACCCGGTCTCCGGCAAAAAAGGCGTGGCCGAAGGCCTGCGCACCGCCATCGAGGCCGCGGCCAAAGCCCGCGGGGTGCCCGTGTCCATCTGCCACACCAGGGCGCCCAGGCACGCCACCCAGATCGCCCAAAGCCACGCGCAGGCGGGCGGTGCGGTGCGGCTTTATGCCGTCGGTGGCGACGGCACCCTCAACGAGGTCTTCACCGGGGCCTATCCGTTCCCCAACGCCGAGGTCGCCTCCATCCCCTGCGGCAGCGGCAACGACTTCGTGCGCAGCCTCGGCACCGTCGACGACTTTCTGGACATCCCCGCCCAGCTGGCCGGCACCGCCGTCTCCATCGACCTGATGCAGGTGGACGCCGGCATCTCGGCGGCCATCACCTCCGCCGGGCTCGACGCCAACGTGGCCTACAACATCCCCAAATACCGCCGCCTGCCACTGGTCGGCGGCAGCATGGCCTACAACATCTCCATCCTGGAGCAGCTGCTCAAGCCGCTGGGCATGCCGCTGTCCATCTCGCTCGACGGCCACACCCAGCAGGGCAACTACCTCATCGCCACCGTCTGCAACGGCCAATACTACGGCGGCGGCTTCCGCGCCGCGCCCATGGCCAGCCTCGATGACGGCGTCCTCGAGGTCATCCTCGTCAAAAAGCTCAGCCGCTTCCAAATCGCCTCCATCATCGGCAAGTACAAAAAAGGCGCCCACTACGCCGACGGCGCCATCATCCCGTCTTTGCGCCACGCCTTCCAGCATTTCCGCGCGCAGGAGGTCACCATCACGCCCACCGGCACGCGTCCCTTCATCCTCAACGTCGACGGCGAATGCGGCCCTGCGCCCCGCCTCTATGCCAAGGTCATGCCCAAGGCCGCCCGCTTCGTGTTGCCGCCTGCACTTTTCGCGGCGTGGTCCGCGGCGTCTCCATAAGACGGCCAGAAAAAAGGCGCCGAAAACGCGCGCCGGCGCCCGCGACAAGCGCCTGGCAATTTTTTTTCATTACCCTCTTGATTTTTCTGTGCGAAGCAGCTAAAATATGTATTAGCACTTGAAAGATGTGAGTGCTAACGCTCACGTCTCAGGGATAACCGAGGTAAATCAATTAATAAAGGAGTAGAGTCCAGATGAAGCTGAAACCTTTAGCAGACCGGATCGTCATCAAGGCCGTAGTGGCCGAGGAAACCACCACGGCCGGCATCATCCTGCCGGGCAACGCCAAAGAGAAACGCCAGATGGCCGAAGTGGTCGAGGTTGGCCCCGGCGGGCTCGTCGATGGCAAAGAAGTCAAAATGGTGCTAAAAAAAGGCGACAAGGTCGTTGCCAGTAAGTATGCCGGCAGCGAGGTCAAGATCGACGGCGTCGAGTACACCATCCTGCGCCAAAGCGACGTCCTGGCCATCGTCGAGTAGCACCCCGGGCCGAAAACAGGTATTCGTCACTTTCATGAATTGAGAAGGAGAGAGAGCAGCATGGCAAAACAGATTATTTTCGGTGAAGAGGCCCGCAAAGCCCTGAGCGCCGGAATCGACCAGTTGGCCGATACAGTCAAGATCACCCTCGGCCCCAAAGGCCGCAACGTCGTTCTCGGCCGCAAATATGGCGCCCCCGCCATCACCAACGACGGCGTCACCATCGCCAAGGAGATCGAGGTCAAGGACGCCTACGAGAACATGGGCGCCCAGCTCGTGCGCGAGGTCGCCACCAAAACCAACGACGCCGCCGGCGACGGCACCACCACCGCCACCGTCCTGGCCCAGGCCATGGTGCACGAGGGCATGAAGAACGTGGCCGCCGGCGCCAACCCCATGGACATCAAGCGCGGCATCCAAAAGGCGGTCGTCGCCGCGGTGGATGCGCTCAAAAAGAACAGCCAGAAGGTCAAGGGCAACGAGGACATCGCCCGCGTGGCCACCGTCTCATCCTCCGACGAGACCATCGGCGCGCTCATCGCCGAGGCCATGGACAAGGTCAGCGCCGACGGCGTCATCACCATCGAAGAGAGCAAAACGGCCGAGACCTTCAGCGAAGTGGTGGAGGGCATGCAGTTCGACCGCGGCTACATCACGCCCTACATGGTCACCGACACCGAGAAGATGGAGGCCGTCATCGACGACGCCCTCATCCTCATCACCGATAAAAAACTCTCCGTCATCCAGGACATCCTGCCCCTGCTGGAGCAAATCGTGCAAAGCGGCAAAAAGCTGGTCATCATCGCCGAGGACGTCGAGGGTGAGGCGCTGTCCACCCTCATCGTGAACCGCCTGCGCGGCACCTTCACCTGCGTGGCCGTCAAGGCCCCCGGCTTTGGCGACCGCCGCAAAGAGATGCTGCAAGACATCGCCATCCTCACCGGCGGCCAGGTCATCAGCGAAGAGCTCGGCTACGACATCAAAGAGACCACCATGGACATGCTGGGCCAGGCCCGCCAGGTCAAGGTCACCAAAGAGAACACCATCATCGTCGACGGCATGGGCAAAAAGGCCGACATCAAAAACCGTGTGGCCCAAATCCGCGCCGAGATCGAAAACTCCACCAGCGACTTCGACCGTGAAAAGCTGCAAGAGCGCCTGGCCAAGCTGGCCGGCGGCGTGGCGGTCATCCGCGTGGGCGCCGCCACCGAGGTGGAGATGAAGGAGAAGAAGCTGCGCATCGAGGACGCCCTCAACGCCACCAAGGCGGCCGTCGAAGAGGGCATCGTCGCCGGCGGCGGCATCGCCCCGCTGGAGGTCATCCCCGCCATTGAAGCGCTCATCACCAAGCTCGAGGGCGACCAGAAGACAGGCGCGCTCATCGTGCGCAAAGCCATGGAGTCCCCGCTGCGGCAAATCGCCCTCAACGCCGGGCTCGAGGGTAGCGTCATCATCGACAAGATCATCACCGCCAAAAAGAAGAACTACGGCTTCGACGCCCAGAAGGAAACCTATGGCGACATGATCAAGATCGGCATCGTCGACCCCACCAAGGTCACCCGCCATGCCATCGAGAACGCGGCCTCCGTCGCCGCCATGGTCATCACCACCGAAAGCCTCGTCGCCGACGAGCCAGAGCCTCCTGCGCCCGCCATGCCGGCCGGCGGCATGGGCGGCATGGGTGATATGTACTAAGCCGCACAAAAAGCAAATCCAAACGGCCCCTGTCTTTTTAGGCAGGGGCCGTTGTCATGAGTAAAAGCGGCAGAAGGCGCGTCG
>JBFXKS010000030.1:0-11641 GCA_050173515.1 Oscillospiraceae bacterium
ATGAGCAACAGCGGCAGCAACACCAGAAAGGGCACATACAACCAGCCGCCCGTGGCGCCGGTGTGCAGCATCATGCCGTCGGCCACCAGCAGCACCAGCGCCAGGTAGAACACCAGCCCGGCCACGCCGTTTGGCGTGAACAGCGCCGCGCCCAGCTGCCGCCGGCGCAGCTTGATGACGATGTTGGTGCCGATGGACAGCGCCACGACGAACACGCCGATGCCCACCGCGCCCAAAAGGATCAGGCTGACGTTTTCCACCGCCATCACCTCGAACGGCAAGAAGGAGACGCCCAGCGCCCGCCACAGGCCGCCGAACAGGTGCTCCACGCCGAACACACTGCCGAACAGCAGCCCGAACAGGCAGCTGAAAACGGCCGCGCGCGTTAAAATGAGGCCGATGGGCAGGTGCTTTTTGCGCCACATGAGAAAGAAGCCCACCAGCCCCAGCACCAGCCCCTGCCCCAGGTCGGCGAACATCAGCCCGTACAGCACCGAGTAGATGATGGAGACCATGAAGGTGGGGTCCACCTCGCCCGCGGCGGGCAGGCCGTACATCTCGGTGAACATCTGGTAGGGGCGGGCCCAGTGGTTGTTTTTCAGCTTCACCGGCGGGCGCGCGGGCACGGCCTCGCGCTGCTCGGCCTCCTGGATGCCCACCGCCTCGATGGGCTGCAGTGCGCTCTCAAAGCGCGCGTAGTCGTCCTGCGGCACAAAGCCGCTGATGTAGAAGGTGTGCTCGAACACCAGCGCGTATTTTTTCATCTCGTACAGCTGGTCCATGGCGGCCAGCCAGGCGGTGATGTCCTGTATTTTGGCCAGCTCCGCCTCGGTGGCGATGCCGGCGGGCGTGGTGATGCCGGCCAGCTCCTGCCGCAGTTCCAGCTCACGGCGGCGCACGCCCTCCAGCGCCTCCTGCGGGCGCCCGTGCACGAACTCCGGCACCCAGATGCGCTCGAAGTACAGCGAGGCGAAGATGTCGTCGATGTCCTTGGCGCTGTCCTTGGGCGCGAAGTAGAGCCCCCAGTAATACTCGCCGTCAAAATCGTAGATGATGAAGTTGAAATAGGAGGTGAAGTTGAAGCCTTTGTCTGCATAGTAGGCCAGGCGCGCATAGCTGGTTTTGGGCAGGCGGCCGAAGCGCACCTTCAGCGTTTGCACCGAGAACAGCTCGTCCACGCTCACGTCCATGTCGGTCATGTGGCTCAACAGGCCCTCGGTCTTCACCTGTATCTCCAGCTCGCTCTCAATGGCCGTTTTGCGCTGGCTGCGCCGGGCCACCTCGGCGGCGAATTGCTCCAGGTATTCGGCCACCTCGGCGGTGTGGTACACGTCGGCCGCGCCGGTATACTGCCCGGCCAAAGACGAATAGCCCAGGTCCTTCAGCAGGCCCTTGGCCTTGGTGAGCAGCGGCTCGAACTGGTTGGCGCCGGTGCGAATGGCCGAGTGGATGGCCTCGCCGCTCTCGGGGGCGAAGCAGGCGCAGCGCGCAATGGTGAACAGCGTTTGCTGCAGCGCCGCCTCGGGCCCCGAGACGTTCAGGTATTTCATTTTGGCAATGCCCATGGCCTCATCACCCCGCTTTCCTGGCCCGGCGCAAATAAACCGGTTTGGTTTTCAATGGCGCTCACTGCCGCAGCATGCCGCGTATCTGCTCGGGCGGCAGGCCGTAGCGCACGCCCTCTATCACGTTCACCACATTGTCCCGTATCAGCCCCGCCAGGCTGAGGAACGCGGCCAGCGCGGCCATGGGCGCGGCCGCCAGGTGCAGCATGCGCCGGGCATACTGCCAGGTGGCACGGCCCTCCTCGGCGCCCAGCGCGTCCGGGTCGGCCGGGCCGGCGTAGTGGCTCAGGCCCGCCGCGCGCAGCAGCGCCAGCACCGCCTCGGGGCTCTTGGCCTGCACCATCTCTTCCAGCCTGCGGCGGTTCAGCCGGAAGGTATAGGGCAGCATCAGCGCGTGGATCTTGGCCGGGGCGTACACGGTGGGGAAGTAGGTTTTCACCCGCAGCAAGAGCTCCAGGTTGTACACCTCGGCCTGCTGCAGGAACAAATCGCGCACGGCCCGCGCTTCGCGCCCGCGCAGGCTGCGGGCGGCCAACGCAAACAGGCGGGCATAGCCCTCGTGCAGCAGCGTGGCCTCCGCCATGGGAAAGTCGCACAGCAGCGGGTCGGCGGCTTCGCGCGCCTTTAATGCCTTGTAATATGGCGTGTGGCGCGTGGCCTGCACCACCTCGGCAAAATTTTTGGCCCGCCCCAGCTCGAACAGGTCCACGCGCGTTTTGCCCGCCAGATAGCCCGGTATCTGGCCAAGATAGGCCCCCGGGATGCCGATGCTGAGCAGGTGCAGCGCCTTCAGCACCTGGCGCATCTCGCACTCGGCCAGGTAATAGCGCGAAAAGGCCTCGCCTGAAAAATCGTACTGCATCAGCCGCTCGTATTTCAGGAAGATGTCCATCTCCAAAAGTTCTTCTATCTGCCCGCGGTGCGGGTCGGTGGTGGACAGCGTGGCCAGGCTGTCGCCGAAATAGGGGTGGCGCTTCAGCAGTGCGGCCACCTCCGGCACGGTGCGCCGGCGCAGCATCTCTTCATATTCGGCGGGGCGGATGCGCTTGGCATACATGCCCCGCACTTTGGGGATCAACGCCTGGGTGGCGGTGGCCTGCATCGGACACACCCCTTTCGGCACAAAGGCGGCGGGCCGCCGTGCGTTTTAGTCGGTGTCGGTGGCCAAAATGCGCTGCACGATGGCCTCTATCCATGCCTCGCGGTTTTCGGCCACTTTTTTTTCAAGGGCCGCCTGCTGCGCCCTGAAGGCGGCCTCGGCCTTCTTTTTTTCCTCGGCCAAAGCCTGCGCCTCTCGTGCGCGGGCCGCGGCGGCCTGCGCTTCGCGCCGCTGCTGTGCCTCGGCCAACAGGGCGGCCTTTTTCGTCTCGGCATCTTTTTCTATCTGCTGCTTTTCGCGCATGGCCTCTTCTATCAACGCCGCGGCCGCCCGGTCGGCGGTGATGATCTGCCGAAGGGCCAGCGCAAGGTTCTTCTCTCTGTCGGGCATGGGCGGTCCCTCCCAAAAAAACAAGGCCTGCGCCGCCGGGTCGGGCGGCGGCAAAAAAATAAGATGCGCGAACAGCCTGTGTGCGCACGCCACTATGATACACTCGCAGTTATGAATTTTTCAAGCAAAAAACGGGCGAAAGGCGAATAAATGTGCCCGGCGGCCGGAAAAAGTTTCATCAAAAAAACCCGCCTTGCCGTCTGCAGCCAAGTTATAACCCACTCTCACAAGCAGGTGGGTGCCCTGCGCCGGGGTTCACGCTCCCTTCTTCCGCCGAAGCGGGAGGTCTGCGATCCGCCCGCCGACTCCGGGCTCCCTTTTCATAACCAGTAGGATAATTGTGGCTGCATCAAATCGAACAAGGCAGGCTGTTTTTTGTGCTATGCTTCCGCGTCGTCCTCCAGCGCGGCCAAATCGATGTCAAAAAGCTCTTGCAAACGGGTGATGAACACGTCGCCCACCGAGGCCAGCTCGTCCTCGTCGTCCACCAGGTCCAAATACTCGTCGCCGTCCTCTTCGTTCACCCGCATGATCACCATCTCCATCTCGGCGTCCTCGTCCAAAATAGCGGCGGAGTCCTCGAAATGGGGCACCATGGCCAGGTAGCGCTTGTCGCCGATATCAGCGGCGTCGATCACCTCGAACACGTGTTCCTTGCCGTCCTCGTCCTCCAGCGTCAAGATATCGGGGTCGTAGTCGTCTGCGTCTTCGTGGATGTGGTTTTGGGTGTCTTCTGCCATAGAGCCTCTCCTTTTTGGCCTGTGATGGAACGGGACATTAAAGCCCGGCTTTCTGTCTTTAATGATACCCCATTCCCGCTATGGCGTCAACAAATGCCCGGCAGTAAAATAGCCCCGTGCCCCTCCCATCCGGCAGCGGGTTATGCTATAATGAAAAACAGGAGAACGGCAAAAGCGCCGGGCATGGCCCCGGTGCCGGCGCCAAACATACACCCCGAGGTTACACCCGATGAAAAAAGCCCTCGCCCTGGTTTTGGCCTGCCTTTTGCTGGCCGCCTGCAGCGGTGCGCCGCCGTCGTCCGAGGCGGAAGAGCCCGCCGGCGCGGGCGGCAGCACCCGCCGCGACGCGGTGCAAAGCGGCGTGCTGCAGTTCACCACACCGGCCGAGGGAGACATGGTGGCCGCCATCGAGACGGCGCTGGGCACCATCCGCCTGGTGCTCTACCCACAGCACGCGCCGCTGGCGGTGGAGAATTTCTGCACGCTGGCCCAGCGCGGCTGGTACGACGGCGCCGCGTTCCACCGGGTGGTGGCGGGTTTTGTGGTGCAGGCGGGCGACAAGGACGGCACAGGCCTGTCGGGCGAGAGCATCTGGGGCGTGCCCTTTGCCACCGAGCGCAGCGACAAGCTGCACCACTACGCCGGCGCGCTGTGCATGGCCGCGGCCGACGGCCAGCCCGACACGCACGAGAGCCAGTTCTATGTGGTGGCCTGCGCGCAGGACAGCCTGGATGAGGCCGCCCTGGAAAAGCTGGCGGCGGCCGGCCTGCGCGAAGAGGTGGTGGAGGCCTACCGTCAGGCGGGCGGCGCGCCCTACCTGGACAACACCGACACCGTGTTTGGGCAGGTGTACGCAGGCATGGACGTGGTGGATAAGATCGCCGCGCTGCCCGCGGACGAGGAAGGCCGCCCCAAAGAGCCGCTGGCCATCACGCGCATCACCGTGGAAACCTATGGAAACGGCGGGCAAAACACCCCGGCGCCCGAGGCCTCACAGCCTGCGCCACCCGCCTCTGAAAACGCGCAAAGCACCGCGCCGCTGGAGCCGTGAAGCCGGGCGCCGCCGTGCCGCCAGGAGAACCCCGCCGCCCGTTCACCCACCAAAAGGACAGCCTATATGTGGTTTAAACGCATCTTCCGCGTCGTGTTGTCGCGCACCTTCGCCTTCGCGCTGTTGGCGCTGTTGCAGATCGCCTTTTTCGTCTGGCTGGTCTATCTTTTCTCCAACTCCGGCGTGGTGGCCTACACCGTTTTGATGGTCCTTTCGGTGCTGGTGCTGGTGGCTGTTTTCGAAAAGGACGACTTGAACCCCGCCTACAAGCTGATGTGGATCCTCATCATCGTGCTGATGCCGGTGTTTGGCAGTTTGTTCTACCTGCTGTGGGGGCACCGCACCGTGCCGCGGCGCAAGCGCGCGGAGCTGCTGGAGATATCAAAGCGCTACACCACCCTGATGCAGGCGGAGCAGGACCCCGACATGCTGCAGCGCCTTGCACGTGAGGACGTGCGCATGGGCCAGAGCGCCCGATACCTTATAAATCATGCGTCTTCGCCGATATACCCGGCCATGGGCAACGAGTACTACCCTGTTGGCGAGGCGTTTTTCCCGCGGTTCCTCGACGCCATCAAAAACGCCAAGCGCTATATTTTCATGCAGTACTACATCTACGAAGAGGGCGTGATGCTGGACACCACGGTGGAGGTGCTGCGGCAGAAGGCGGCCGAGGGCGTGGACGTGCGCGTGATGTGGGACGGCTTTGGCAGCCTGTTCACCCTGCCGCCAGACTACGCCAAAAAGCTGCAAAGCTACGGCATCAAGTGCAGCGCCTTCAGTCCCATGCGGGTCACGCTGCACGTGTCCGACTACGCGATGCTGAACCACCGCGACCACCGCAAGATCACTGTGGTGGACGGGGAGATCGGCTTTTCCGGAGGTTTGAACTTCGCGGACGAGTACATCAACGCCAAAGAGCGCTTTGGCCAGTGGAAGGACACGGCCTTCATGATCAAGGGCCCCGGGGTCTACGCGCTCACCACCACCTTTTTGCGCGCATGGGAGTATGCCAGCGGCACCGCCTGCGACGCCCGTGCCTACCGCGCCACGCCGCCGGCCCTGCCGCCGCCCAGCCTGGAGTCCGGCTATGTGCAGCCCTTTTGGGACACCCCGCTGGACGGCGAGAACGTCAGCGAGAACGCCTACATGAACGTCATTCGCCACGCCACCGACTATGTGTACATCTCCACGCCCTACCTCATTTTGGACCACGAGATGATCACCAGACTGGGCCTGGCCGCCAAAAGCGGCGTGGACGTGCGCATCCTCACCCCGGGCATCCCAGACAAGCCCGGCATCTTCATCGTCACCCAAAGCTACTACCCGGTGCTGCTGCAGGCAGGGGTGCGCATCTTCGAGTACTCGCCCGGCTTCAACCACGCCAAGATGTACGTGTGCGACGACAAGGTGGCCATCATCGGCAGCGCCAACATGGACTACCGCAGCCTGTACCTGCACTTCGAGAACGGCGTGGTGTTCTACGGCGGCAATGTGGTGCGCGAGGCCCACAGCGACATGCTGAACAGCTTTTCGCTCTCGCGCGAGGTGACGCTGGAAGACACCAGAAAGACCCCGCTGCACCGCCGCCTCTTCCAAATAGTCGCCAAGTTTTTTGCCCCCATGCTGTAGCGAACGCCCGACGCTGCGCAAAACCCTGAAGATTAGGAGTGGGACAACGCCATGGGAACTGAGAGCACAAACGGCAATGGCCGCCGCCCCATCGCCCAGTTTGCAGCCGAGCGGCTGGGCCTGGAGGCAGAGGCCATCGACCAGTTCATCGGGGAGTATGTGGACTTGCAGGTGCTGTACCGCAGCGCCATCCGCGAGGTGAGTACCCGGCTGGAGATACTGGACGACGAGTTCCAGTACCGGCACAAGCGCAACCCCATCCACATCATCCAAACCCGCCTGAAAACACCGCAGAGCATGATGGAAAAGCTGGGCCGGCGCAACTTGGCGCCCAGCATCGAGGTGATGCGCGCCGAGCTCACCGACATCGCGGGCATCCGCGTCATCTGCTCCTATGTGGACGACATCTACCAGCTGGCCGATCTGCTGTGTGCGCAGGAGGGCGTGGAGCTGGTGCGTGCGCACGACTATATCAAGCGGCCAAAGCCCAATGGTTACCGCAGCCTGCACCTGGTGGTGAAGGTGCCCGTCCACTTTTCCGACGGCCGCGAGATGGTGCCGGTGGAGATACAGATACGCACCATCGCCATGGACTTTTGGGCCAGCCTGGAGCACGAGTTGCGCTACAAGTCCGAGGCGAAGATCACGCGTGACATCGTGCGCGAGCTGCGCGACTGCGCCGACAACATCTCCGAGCTGGACGAACGCATGCAGCGCATCTACCACCAGATGGAGAAGATAGAAGACCGCAAAAACGGCTTTTCACAGACATAAGAGGACCAGGACATGGAGCATATCCTGTACGGAAAAACAAAGAAAGGCGCCGAGGTGGACGCCTTTGTGATGAAAAACAAGGCGGGGCTGGAGGTGCGCTGCATCAACTATGGTGCGCGGCTCACCCACGTGCTGCTGCCCGGCGAAAACGGCGGCAAGACCGACGTGCTGCTGGGCTACGACGACCTGGCCGGCTACGAGGCGGACGAGGGCTGCCAGGGGGCCTTTGTGGGGCGCTACGCCGGGCGCATCGCCGGCGCGGGCTTTGACATTGGCGGCCAGCACCATGCCCTCACCCCAAACGACGGCGCCAATTTTTTGCACGGCAGCTTCCCAAAGCGGGTGTTCTCCGCCGACGTGCTGGGCGAGAACAGCGTCTCCTTTTCGGCCACCTCGCCCGCCGGGGAGGACGGCTTTCCCGGCGAGGTGTGGGCGAGCGTCATCTACACCCTCACCGACCAAAACGAGCTGGTGATGGACTACCGGGCGGTCTCCACCGCGGCCACCCACCTCAACCTGACGAACCACAGCTATTTCAACCTGGCCGGCGCCGGCACCGTGCTGGAGCAGACGCTCCAGCTGCACGCGGGGCTGTTTTTGGAGATAGACGCCGAGAAGCTGAGCACTGGGCGCATGCTGGAGGCCGCCGGCGCCTTCGATTTTGCGTCGCCCAAGCCCATCGGGCGCGACATAGAGGCGCCGGACCCGCAGCTGAAGAGTGGCGGCGGGTACGACCACTGCTTTGTGATCGACCGGCTGCGCCCCACCATGCTGGCGCATGCGGCCACCGCAAAAGACCCGGCCAGCGGGCGTTTCTTGCGGGTGTACACCACCCAGCCGGGCGTGCAGCTCTACACCGCCAACGGGCTGGACGGCAAAACCGTGGGCAAGCGGGGCGCCCCGCTGCAAAAGCACGGCGGCTTTTGCCTGGAGACCCAGCACTTCCCCGGCACGCCCGCCTTTGCCGATTTTCCGCCCACGCTGCTGGAGCGCGGCGAAAAGTACCACCAGATCACAGTGTTGCAGTTTGGGTGGGAGCAGTAAGGGCCGCCGCCATGAAAACCGAGCAGGAGGGCAGGGCCTTGCGCATACGCCCCTACCGTGCAGGCGACAACCCGAGCCTTGCGGCGCTGTTTTACGCCACGGTGCACGCCGTGAACGCAGCAGACTACAGCCCTGCGCAGCTGGCGGCCTGGGCGCCGGGCGGCCTTGACGCCGACGCATGGGGCAAAGCCTTTGAGAGCACCCACACGCTGGTGGCAGAGCAGGACGGGGCGGTCGTCGGGTTTGCCAATGTGGACGATACCGGGTATTTCGACCGCCTGTATGTGCACAAGGACCACCAGCGCAAAGGTGTGGCCAGCCGTCTAGCGGCTGCCGTCGAAGCCCATGCCCGTGCCAACCGGCTGCCCGCCGTGCGGGCGTGTGTCTCCATCACCGCGCGGCCCTTTTTTCTGCGGCGCGGCTACCGCGTTTTGGGCGAGAACATGGTGCCCCGCCGTGGGCAGGTGCTGAAGAACTACACGATGGAAAAGGTACTGTAGCAATTTATTTTAAGATGGCAGCAAGGAAAAGACCGGGCAAAGTGCCCGGTCTTTTATCAGCTTGCAGACAACGGCGACAGAACCAGTGGCGTCAGGCGCCGGTTTTGTCCTCCAGCTCCTTCATGCGCAGGTCCAGCTCGATGAAGCGCAGCTCGAAGATGTTGGGGTAGTCGCGCTGGTTCAGCTCCTCGCTGGGCGCGGCGATGTTGCCGTTGTGGCGCACCACCACCGCGGGCGAGCCCACCGCCGTAGACTCAGGCGGGATGTCGTTGAGCACGGTGCTGTTGGCACCCACGCGGCTGCCCGCGCCGATCACGATGGGCCCCAGCACCTTCACGCCGGCGCCCAGCAGCACGTCGTGCTCGATGGTGGGGTGCCGCTTGCCGGAGTCCTTGCCGGTGCCGCCCAGCGTCACGCCGTGGTAGATGGTCACGTTGTCGCCGATCTCGGCCGTCTCGCCGATGACCACCCCGGCGCCGTGGTCGATGAACAGGTGCCGGCCGATGGTGGCCCCGGGGTGGATCTCGATGTTGGTGAAGCCCCGGCCCCACTGGCTGACCATACGCGCCAAAAAGAACCGGCGGTGGCGGTATAGCCAGTGGCTCACCCTATAGAAAATCAGCGCGTGGAACCCGGGGTACAGCAGCAGCACGGTGGGCATGCCGGTGGCCGCCGGGTCCTTGTCCCGTATGTTTTTGGCGTCGCTCCAAAGGCCCATCAGTCTCTCCTTTTTCTTTGGCTCTGTGTGGTTCGGCATGGCGTGGCAGCGTGTGCCATGGGCATCAAAAAACCCGAGGCGAAAGCGTCGCCCCGGGCAAGGTTGCAGCAAAACTAAGCCGCGCACAGCCGGAGCGACGACAGACAGATACAAGCGCAGCTTTTAGGCATGGCATGCCGCTCCTTTCCTCTTTTACTTTCCACAGTGTACCATAGGCCCACTTGTACGTCAAGAAGAGGCCAGATACCTATGATTTGGATGCCTATTCCCCGTCCAGCGCGTGTGCCACATCGGCCGCGGCCGGGCTTTGCAGCAGCGGGGCCGGGTCCACGCCGGCGTCGGGCGTCTTCTCCACGATCAAATCGTGGTATTTTTCGCGGTATTCCTTGGCCAGCTCGTTGTAGCCGGCGTGCTCGCCCGCGTGCAGGCTGCGGCGCAGCGCATGGGGGTCCATCTCGTCCTCCTCCACGCTGATGAGCCGCGCGGCGATGTTGGAGCAATGGTCTGAGATGCGCTCGTAGTTGGTGAGCACCTCGAGGAAGATGATGCCCCCCTCGATGCTGCACACGCCCGCTTTCAGCCGCGCGATGTGCCGCTCGCGCAGCGTCTCGCAAATCAGGTCCACCGTTTCCTCCAGCGGCTCCACCCGCGCAGCCGCGGCCAGGTCGTCGTGGGTGAAGGCCTCGATGGCCAAGTCGAATATCTCGCCGATGGCCTCATCCAGCACTTCCAGTTCGTTTTTGGCGTCGTCGGAGAAGCTGATGCCCTTGTCGTACACCTCGCCGCTGCGCTCCACCACGTTGATGGCATAGTCGCCGATGCGCTCGAACTCGGTGACAAAGGTGAGCAGGTTGGTCACCTCGCGGCTCTCATACTCGCTCAGCTCCAGCTCCGCCATGCCCACCAGGTAGTTGGTGATGGAGACATCCAGCTTGTCGATGACATCCTCGCGCTGCTGGGCCAGCTGCAGGCCCTCCGCGTCGTTGGTCAGCATCAAGCGAATGGCGTCCTGCTGGTTCATGCGGCCCACCTCGGCCATCTGCTGCACCGCTTTGCGCGCCTGGCCAATGGCCACCGAAGGGCTGGTGTACAGGCGGCTGTCCAGCACCACCGGCTCCAGCTCGGGGTGGTCGTCGCCGGGTTTGTCGGGCACGGTCCACTCGCTCAGGCGCACCAGCACCTTGTGGAACGGGATGAAGATGAGCGTGGTGATGACGTTGAACAGGGTGTGGAAGTTGGCCACGTCGCCCATGTTCATGGTGTCGTTCCAGAACGGCAGGCCAAACAGGGCCTTCCAGCCATACAGCACCGCCATGAACAGCGCCGTGCCGATGAGGTTGAAATACACGTGGCTGGCGGCCACCCGGCGCGCCCCGCGCGAGGCCCCGGCAGACACCACCACGCTGGTGACGGTGGTGCCGATGTTCTGCCCGAAGATGATGGGGATGGCGCTGCCCCAGGTGACCACACCGGTGGCGGTGAGCGCCTGCAGCATGCCCACCGAGGCCGAGGAGGACTGGATGGCGATGGTGACCACCGCACCGGCCAGCACCCCGAGGAAGGGGTTTTCCAGCGAGGTGAACAGGCGGATGAACATCTCGCTCTCACGCAGCGGCGCCACCGAGGTCTCCATGGAGAACATGCCGGCAAACAAAGTGCCAAACCCCAGCAATATCTGCCCGACATTGCGAAGCTTGGCACTTTTGAAAAACATGTACAGCACGATGCCGATGATGGCCGCGGCGGGCGCCAGCGTGCTGGGCTTGAACATCTGCAACAGGAAATTGTCGCCCGAGATGTCGGACAGGCGGATGATCTGCCCGGTGACCGTGGTGCCGATGTTGGCGCCCATCACCACGCCGATGGCCTGCGAGAACTTCATGATGCCACTGTTCACCAGGCCGATGACGATGATGGTGGTGGCGGCCGACGACTGGATGAGCCCGGTGATGACCGCGCCCAGCAGCACGCCCATCACAATGGAGGACGTCATCTTTTGCAGAACGACCTGGGCCTTGCCGCCCGCCAGTTTTTCCAGGCCGCCGCCCATCACGTTCATGCCGTAAAGGAACAGGGCCACGCCGCCGAACAGGGTGATCGCGTTAGATCGGACGAGCGTCGTGTAGGG